>CAIRTM010000103.1 GCA_903881505.1 uncultured delta proteobacterium
CAGGCCCTCGCGCTGGGGATCGAGTATATGCCCGGCACAACCTGCTACGAGGCACGCGACAGCGAAAACGGCGAGGGCGTATATCTGAAATGCGTGAACGCCGGGAAGCGTTGCGCGGTGCGGGCGAAGAAACTGCTCGCCGCCGACGGGGCCAGCGCGCAGATCGCACAGAGCCTCGGCATGAACGCCGACCGCATGTATTTCACGCACGCGCCGGTGGTGGCCCTTTACCTGTCCGGGGTCAGGGATTACAACCCCAATCACTGGGTCGGCTACTGGGGCCTGTGCTATGGCTCGCACTACGCGCCCCTGATCGGCACGGGCCCGCATGAGCATTTTGACTGGGCCGACCTGATCGTAATCGGCAATGACAAACAGCGCCCGCTTGAGCTGTTCGAGTATTTCACGAAGAAAAGCCCGGTCGCCTGGAAGTTTGAGAACGCGAAAATCGAGGCCATGCACAGCTGCACGACCAAGGCCTTCGCGCCCCTGAAAACTCCCCACAGCGGCAACTGTTTGATGATCGGCGATGCGGCGGCCTTCGTAGAGGTGCAGGCACAGGGCGCGCTCAACTGCGGCTGGTGGGCGGCAGAGGCGGTCGCCAAGGAACTCGACGGCAAACCCGGTTTCGAGGACTACGCCAAAACATGGCTTGAGACCTTCGAGTTCAACGATGACGGCATGATGCAGGTCACGACCGGCTATGCGCTCATTCCCTACTATAGCGACGAGCAGGTCACCTATCTTTTTTCGCTGCTGGACGGCGTCACCCTTGACGGCAGCTGGAGCCAGTACCAGTCGCCGCGCCTGATCTGGGGCGAGATTCATAAACATGATGAGCGCATCATGAAGGAGCGGCCCGACATCTGGGAAAAACTGCAGAAGCAGCAGGCCCGCACGCTGGGAAGCTGAGGTGCGGCCACGGCACAGCACACAGAAGGTAATTTTTTTATTTGAAAGGAAAATGATATGGCGGGAAAAAAGAATGAGAAAAAGGCGGGCGAGCAGCCGGTCAACACCGACGGCACGATTGAAAAAATGATGCAGTTCAAGCCGTTCAGGCATTTTGACAGCCACGGCCATCCGGGACTTGAGAAGAAGGGGATTGCGGACCGGCAGGGCTGTGTTGATTTCTGGTGCGGCAACTCGGTCGTGGCGCGATCCATGATGGGCGCGCGCGCCCTGCTTGGAGACCCGAACCCTTTTTCAGTAATCACCGAGCCTGAGCAGTGCCCTAACCTCACACCGGAGGTGTTCGTGCAGTACATGGATTCGGCAAACATCGAGGGCATGTGCCTGCAGGCCATCCACGGCGTCACCGTGCCCTATGGTCCCGAGAAAAAGGTATGGAAGTGGTATGTACCGAATGAATACGTGAAGAGGGAATTCATCGACGCATTTCCCGGGCGTTTCACGGCCGTCGGCGGCGTGCATACGCGCTATGGTGTCGAGGCCGCCCTTGAAATGGTGCAGTCGGCCCATGAGTGCGGCTTCCCGGGTCTGAAATTCCACACCGCTACATCGGGCAGCCCGAACATGAAGGAGATGTACCCGGTGTATGAGAAATGCGTTGAGCTGGGCCTGCATGTGCAGTTTCACACGGGCTGCGAGGAACTGCCCGGCACGCGCACGAAGTTCCAGAATCCCGAGCATCTCGACGATGTTGCCATGGATTTTCCGGATTTGAAAATCCTGCAGCTGCACTGCGGCATGTTCAACAATATCGAAATGAGCCTGTGGCACGTGATGAAGTACGAGAACTACTACACTGACGTGGTCATGCCGGTGCCGCTGCTGATGCATTTCCGGCAGTTCTTCGACATGGATCACATGCGCTTCCTGGAATATTTCATGCCGGACAAGGTGTTCTACGGCACGGATTTTCCGCTGACCATGCCGTTTTACAAGCCCATGCTCGACAATATCATGCTGATGCCGCTGTCGCAGGAGTTCAAACACAAGCTGACCGGCGATAATTTCAGGAAATTCATCAACTGGGAAAGCACGTAATCCGCAGGTGCATGTGCGCAGGAAAGGCGCTGTCTGTATGAAGAATGACGTTGTCATCGTTGGAGCCTGTCGTACTCCGATCGGCTCGTTTCTGGGAACGCTGCAGGATGTGCATGTGAAGGATCTCGGCCGCACTGCCGGAGCGGAGGCACTCAGGCGGGCCGGGATCAGCCCCGAAGATGTCGATGAGATCGTGTGCGGCAACGTAATTCAGGCCGGCTGCGGAGGCAACGTGGCGCGCCAGATCCAGGGGGAAATCGGCATCCCGTGGACAGCGGGGGCGCTCACGGTCAATCAGCTGTGCGCCTCCGGCATGCGCGCTCTTGAAATCGCGGCAGCGAATATCATGCTGCAAGCGACATCGGTTGCGCTTGTGCTGGGTGTCGAAAATATGAGCATGGCGCCCTACCTGATACCCAAGGGCCGCACGGGCTACCGCATGGGCCCTGCGACTATCGAGGATGCCATGCTGCTGGATGCGCTTGAATGCTCCATTGAGCATTATCACATGGGCATGACCGCCGAGAATGTGGCTGAGCGCTACGCAATCAGCCGCGAGGAACAGGACGAGCTTGCCTGCGAAAGCCAGGCCAGGGCAGCCCGTGCGATTCGGGAAGGACGCTTTCGCGATGAGATCGTTCCGGTAGCGGTCAAGCGTAAAAAAGAGACCGTGATGTTCGATACCGATGAGCACGTGCGGCCGAAAACGACCATGGAAGCGCTTGCCGTCCTCAAGCCTGTATTCAAAAAAGGCGGCACGGTGACGGCAGGCAATGCCTCGGGCGTCAACGACGGCGCCGCTGCTGTCGTGCTCATGTCGCGCCAGCGGGCAGCGGAGCTGAATATCCAGCCGCTGGCTGTTATGCGCGCCACCTGTACCGTGGGCGTGGAGCCCGCGGTCATGGGACTGGGGCCTGCCCGGGCGGTTCCCAAAGCGCTGGAACTGGCCGGGCTGAGGTTTGCCGACATCAATTACTTTGAACTCAATGAGGCGTTCGCGGCCCAGTACCTGGGTGTTGAGCGCATGCTGCAGCAGGAACGCGGTGTCAGGCTTGACCGACGGGCGGTCAACCGCAACGGCTCCGGCATTGCACTGGGGCATCCGGTGGGCTGCTCAGGGCTGCGCGTTGTCGTTTCGCTTGTCCATGAAATGATGAAAACAGGCGAGGCCGTGGGGTGCGCATCCCTGTGCGCAGGCGGCGGCCCCGCAATGGCTGCAATCATCGAACGCATATGAGGCTGGCCTGCAATCCCGGCATGCGGGTGTAATTGACGCGTCCTCAAGGCAGATAAGCAAGCTGCCCCCATGCCCGGCCGGGTTGTTGCACATGCAGCATGGCAGAGCATCAGACCCGGCCATGCGATTTTTTATTTTAATTTCGAAAAAATTTGCTTCTTGACAGGTGCGTTTATACAGGGTATCTTAACGCAGGCATAGTATACCAAATGGTATACTATGCCTGCGCGTGCTTGAAGAGCAGGGGTATCATAATTCAACACACAGGAGGAAGAGGAATGCGTACCGGATCATTGAAACAAGCTTTGGGCAGAGTGGCAGGCTTTGCCTGCATTGCGTTTGTATGCTGCGTTGTGCTGCTGAGCGGCTCAGCGCGGGCGGATGTGGTCGTGACCGCAGACGATTCGATTGCTGATAAATTTGTCCGGCATACGATAACCGGCATTACAACCCCGCTGCCCGTTTCGCCGGATGTAACCGGGTTTATCGGGGCTTCCTACCTGACGATTGCCGATCTCGATGCTGACGGCATCAGGGAAATTATCTGCACCTCGGGCGTCGGGCCTGATTCCGATCTATACACAGCAGATGGACAGGTTGCCCTGTTTACATGGGATGGCGTTACTAAAGACGCCTGGACAAAGACGATTTTGAATAGCACCTTTGCATTTCCCAATGAAACATATGTGCGTGATATGGATGGCGACGGTGATCTTGATATTGTGGTGTGCGACCAGTTTTTGGCTTCTGCAAATGGCGGGGTTTACTGCCTGGAGAATTTGGGGGGGGACATTGCCGATCCTCTGAACTGGGAAAAGCAGGTGGTCTACCTGGATACAACCTCAACCAGCAGAAGCTATCACCGGATCGCATTTCTTGATGTTGACGGTGATGAAGATGAAGATATCGTTACCATGAACCTCTCCGGCTGGACCGGCTGGCTTGAAAATACGGGAACCCTGCCCTATACAGCCCGCACGATCGGTGCCGGCGGCGGGTCCCTCTTTGTAATGTTTGACATTGATGATGATGGCGATCTGGATATCATAACGGCGCAGTTTAACATCACCCAAAGCCTGTTTAATTGTCTGGTTCTTACCGGTACCGCGGGAGATGCGCTTCTGTGGTTTGAAAACCCGGGCGCGGCGGCCCTTGCGGCGAATCCCGATCTGCCCTGGAACCGCTATACCATCAACAACTACTACACCTCCGCTACACCCCTCGGGAAAGGCTTTGAGGTGGTTATAGAGGATGTCAACAACGACGGCACCTCCGAGCTGGTGGTCAGCAATCATAACCATCAAAATAAGGATACATCACTAAGGCGCATATGGCCGTCCGGCATATACTATTTCAATATCCCCGGATTAAACGGTAATACGGGCGATCCGACAGTGACCGCCGACTGGGCGCCGATACCGATTGAAACCGGCAACCCGAATTTTGTCTACGCCAGCGGAGCTGCCCGCAGAAGTGATCCGTATAATGACGCCAACGTACCGCTGGATGTGTATGCGGTCGACCGCAAGGGGACTTTCTATGATCAGGGTTCTCCGGGCATGGTGCGCGCAGGGGATGTCAACGGTGACGGCCTGGTGGACCTGGTAGTGCCGGGGGACGGAAAAGGCAGGCTCTATTACTATGAAGCCGGCAGTCCGTCAGGGGAAAACCTGACGTTTAAAAGAACGTCGCTTTATACGGACCTGCAGTGCATGCCGGCGGATGCCAGGATAGTCGATCTGGATGGTGACGGTGACCAGGATATCATAGCGGGAATTTTTGATACCAGTGTCGGCAAGGCGTATCCGTATACCTCAAGTTCGATTTTTTTCTTTGAAAAAGATTCTACGCCCGCGCTTGGTTCCGGCCCGCATATAGCAGCCGGCTGGTGGCCGCTGCTGTCGTCCTCGCAGGCGAGCCCCACGTACCTGCGCCAGAATACAGGCCTGCTGTGGAACTTCAGCGACGATTTCGCCTCCTGCTCGGGCGAGTGCACGCACAGTGCAGAGTACAGCGTGGCCGGCAGCAGCACCTGGACAGCGCTTTCGGTGTCAAGCGACGCGGCACAGGGCTATGCCTGGGTTGAGCTGCCCATTGCCGGGCTGCAGAACGCAACCACGTATGCGTTCCGCTTCGCGGTGACCGATTGCGCGTCCCAGACGGCGCAGTCTGCAA
>CAIRTM010000104.1 GCA_903881505.1 uncultured delta proteobacterium
CGTATCGCAGGATGGCTGATTTCGGGTATCTGAACCTGCGCTATCCGCGCGACAACCTGCTGGGCGTTCGCTATGAGCCCTGGCATATTATGGTGTCGGACGGAGTCTGACCCGGGGCACGCATCCGTGCGGCTTCCGCCGTTTTCGGCCTGTTCCGGATTATTTGTTTGCATTTACAGGCAAACAGTGTAAAAATGCATACCCTTTATTAGTGTGGTTGTATCGCGGCTATACAATGAATTAGACAGTAGCATATATCAACAGGAGGTACACAGTAATGGCACGTATTAATTTTGGCGGCGTTGTTGAGGAGGTTATCACCCGTAAGGAATTCAGCATGGCCAAGGCACGCACTGTGCTGAAGAAGGAGACCATCGCTGTTATCGGCTACGGCGTGCAGGGACCGGCCCAGGCCCTTAATATGAAGGACAACGGTTTCAACGTGATCATCGGCCAGTCAAAGCAGTATAAAAAGGACTGGGACCGCGCGGTCAAAGACGGCTGGAAGCCCGGCAAAACGCTGTTCGACATCGAAGAGGCCGCCCGGCGCGGAACGATTATCGAAATGCTGGTATCGGACGCGGCCCAGAAAGCGATCTGGCCGCTCATTAAGAAATGCCTCAATCCGGGCGATGCTCTGTATTTTTCTCACGGGTTTTCCATCGTCTACAAAGACCAGACGAAGGTGATCCCGCCTAAAAATGTTGACGTTGTGCTGTGCGCGCCCAAGGGCTCGGGAACATCGGTGCGCCGCAACTTCCTTTCCGGCTCGGGCATCAACGCAAGCTTTGCCGTTGAGCAGGATTTCACCGGGCGGGCCCGCGAGCGCGCGATTGCGCTCGGCATTGCCATCGGCGCCGGGTACCTGTTTCCGACCACGTTCAAGCATGAAGTCTACAGCGATCTGACCGGCGAGCGCGGCGTGCTCATGGGCGCGCTGGCAGGCATGATGGAAGCCCAGTATGAAGTGCTGCGCAAGCACGGTCACAGCCCCAGCGAAGCCTTTAATGAAACCGTTGAAGAGCTGACCCAGAGCCTGATCAGGCTGGTGGATGAAAACGGCATGGACTGGATGTACGCCAACTGCTCGGCCACTGCCCAGCGCGGCGCGCTTGACTGGAAGGGCAAATTCAAGAAGGCCAACAAGCCCGTGATCGAGGCGATTTACAAGCGCGTTAAATCCGGGGCCGAAACCCGCCGGGTGCTGTCCTCGACCGGCAGGGCCGACTACCGCGAGCAGCTCGGCAAAGAGCTCAAGGCCATTGCCGACTCCGAGCTGTGGCGCGCCGGTGCTGCCACCCGCGGCCTGCGGCCCAGAGAGGCTGCAAAGGCGATTACCAAGGGGACCAAGGGAATTGCCGGCCGTAAAGGCAACTGAGTTTTCCGCTTTATTTTGGAATACGATACCCGCGGCGTGCGCATGCCGCGGGTGTTTTTTTGCTGTGCATCTGTGCTGTGAGAGGCTGTTTTGTCATGCGTCTGTGGACGCTCCATCCAAAGTATCTTGACCCCCAGGGCCTGGTTGCGCTGTGGCGCGAAGCCCTGCTGGCCCAGGCCGTGCTGCACGGAGAAACCAAAGGGTACCGGAACCACCCGCAGCTTGAGCGCTTCAGGCGGCACCCTGATCCGGCGGGGGCAATTGCCGCCTACCTTCGCTTCGTAGCCGATGAGGCGTTGCGGCGCGGATATGCGTTTGACGCCGGCAGGATACGGTGCGTTCCGGCCGGGGATACGATTGCCGCAACCCGTGGGCAGCTTATGCATGAGTGGCGCCACCTGCTGGGCAAGCTCAAAGGCCGCAGCCCCGGCCTGCATGCCGAGCTCTGCTGCATTGATGCGCCTGATCCCCATCCTTTATTCCATATTGTTGCCGGCGCTGTTGAGCCCTGGGAGAAAGGCCCTTTGCCGGTCAATCCGCCCGCCTAAGCCCCGGCCTCCCACACTGTACAGGTATCAGATTAATTTCAAGTATTTACGATAGCGCCCGATAGTATGCAGATACAGGTATTTTTGTACGGATCGGAAAACATTTTTTTCGCAGGGCTCACGCACTATGGCTTATACAAAAGCCGCTGCCGCATACTGGATATTGTGTGCGCTGGCCGCCTATGTCGCTCTGTTCTTCGGGCTGCATGCGTTGACCGGGATGGGGCTTCCGGCATTGGGCGTGCTGCCGGTTGCGGCGGTCGCATTTTTTTTGGGGATGACCCCGGGCCTTTTTGCCGCGTTTCTGTCCATACCGCTTAACCTTCTGATGTTCGCCCTGATCGGTTCTAACTGGATTGACGTTCTGTTCAAGATTCAGTTTATAACCGGCTGCCTGGGCATAGTGCTGGTGGGAGGGCTGCTCGGCCGCATGCGCGATATGGGCCGCGACCTGCAACGCCAGCGCGACAACCTGCACAGCCTCGTGCAGCAGCGCACGGCCAGCCTGCATGAGTCACATGAACGGCTGAAACTGCGCGAACAGGAACTCAGCGCCGCCAACATGCAGCTGAGAGCTCATGAACACCAGCTTGTCGCGGTCAATGAGCAGTTGCGTGCCCAGGAGCTGGAACTGCGGGAGGCCAACGATTATCTGGAAAAGATCCTGGCGACCAAGGCGGACGGGCTTGTCGTCACCGACCAGGGCGTTATCATCAGGGTCAACCAGGCGCTGCTGAGCATGCTCGGCTACAGCGCGCATGAGCTGCTCAACCGCAATATTATGGATGTTGCCGCTATGAATGCGGACGATGTTGCGCTTGCTCGCGAAATGACCGCCGAGCTTTACCGGTGCGGCTTTCTCAAAAACCGCCAGCTCTTGTGGCACAGAAAAGACGGCAGCGAATGCCCGGTAGAAGTCAACCTGACACTTTTGAAGAATGCGGACGGGCAGCCGCGCGGGTCTGTGTGCGAAGTGCGCGATATCAGTGAGCACCGCAGGATCGACCAGGAGCGCATGCGCCTGATTGCCGCCATGGAGCAGACCAGTGAGTCTATCATGATTTTCGACCGCAGCGGCACCATCCAGTACTGCAATGCCGCCCTTGAAAACCTGACCGGGTACCGGCGCGAAGAGCTGATTGGCAGGTCCTACACGGTCGCGACCGCCGGCGCTGAGAGCAGCCGTTTCTACCGGGGGCTGCTTGATTTTGTCAGTTCCGGCGCTGTCTGGACGGGCCGGATTTCTCCCGTGGCGGCCGACGGAACCCGCCGGGAATGCGAAATAACCATTTCGCCGGTCCGTGACCGCGACGGCGCAATCAGCAGTTTTGTCTCGATCGGCCGGGACGTGACCCGTGAGATGCACATGGAAAAACAGCTGCGCCAGTCTCAGAAAATGGAGGCTATCGGAACGCTGGCCGGCGGCATAGCCCATGATTTCAACAATATCCTGACCGCCATTATCGGCTATGCCGAACTGGGCCTGCGCGAAGCGCCTGACGGCAGCGGCATTACCGCACGGCTGGCCCAGATCCTCAAATCCGGCAACCGGGCCCGGGATCTGGTCAAGCAGATTCTGACCTTCAGCCGCTACAGCGAGCCCGAAGCGCGGCCGGTCTGTTTTAAGAGCGTGCTTGAGGAGGGGCTTGGCATGATGCGCTCCACCATGCCGGCAACTATCGATATCCGCACGCATGTTCTGGCCAATTCAATCGTGATTGCCGATCCGACCCAGCTGCATCAGATCGTCATGAACCTGTGCGCCAATGCCGACTATGCCATGAGCGCTTCCGGGGGAACGCTGACGGTGGTTCTGCGCGAGGAAAAAGTCGATGCGGGCCTGGCACGGGCGCATTCAGTCAGTCCGGGCATATACGCCTGCCTTGAGGTTGTCGATACGGGCACGGGCATTCCTCCCGAGAGCCTGGACCATATTTTCGAGCCGTTCTACACCACCAAGGCCAAGGGTGAAGGCACCGGCATGGGACTGGCGGTCGTGCACGGCATCGTCAGGTCCTGCGGCGGCTTCATTACGGTCAGAAGTTCTGCCGGCCACGGCACTACGTTTCAGATTTTCCTGCCCACCGCTGATGCGCCCGAACCTGAGATGGAAACGCATGCGGACATGCTGCCCGGCGGCGCTGAACATATACTCTTTATCGATGATGAGCTCACAATCGTGGAGGTGGCCGATGAGCTGCTTTCAGCCCTCGGCTACCGGGTTACAGCTACGCATTTGAGCCAGCATGCCCTTGAGATGTTCGAGCGCTCTCCCGGCGATTTCGATCTTGTGATCACCGACCGGACCATGCCCAAGATGACAGGCCTTGAGCTTGCAGGCCGCATGCGCGCAGTGAGGCCTGAAATACCGATTATCCTGTGCTCGGGTTACCGCTTTGATCCGGCCGAGGAAAGTATTAAACGCAGCGGCATAAGCGCAGCCCTGCTCAAACCGCTTGATTTCAAAAACGTTGCCGAAACGATCCGGACCGTCCTGGATGACAGTGCCCGTTTGACCGCATAGCCGGTCTGAATCCAGCACACCCTCCCAGCCCGCCTGCCGGCCGTTTAGTTGCCTGCGCCGAAAAGTTAGTCCGCAAAATATTGCCAGAAAGATGTTGACATTTTGGCGGTTTGCCTTTATGCTCTTGCAAAGGAAACGGCAGCTGTTTTAGAATTTTTTTAAACAGTGACATACCGTGGTTCTTTTAAAAAAACGCGACGTCGGCTTTTCCGGCGGGCTTTCATATGTGTTGAGCTTCGGCTTTACCATGGCCGCGGCAATTGTTACAGCGTATTTTCTGGGTACGTGGCTTGACCGTAAATTCGGATCGGAACCCTGGTTTCTTATAGGCTTCCTGCTCTGGTTTATAGTGGCGGCATTTATTAAACTGTTTCAGGTGACGAAGACGTGTAATCATAAACAACAGTGATACAAGGCATAGCAAAAAAAAATGGCACTCACGCTCGATACCCCGCTGAGAGTTTTTTTTTATCAGTTGCTATCGCACTCCTCGCTGTAATGTTCTCCCTGATACTGGGTGATCCGGCTGTAACCAACGGACTGGTCATCGGTTCCGTAACCGGGATTTCGTTTTTCCTGGCTACGTGGTTTATGATAAGCTGTATCGTCCGGGGAAAAAAAGATAAAAGCGTTAATCCCCTGCTGGCCGTTCTGGCCATAAAGCTTTTTATCCTCAAGTTCCCCCTGTTTGGTGTTCTGTTATGGCTCGCGTTCAAGTATCTGCAGATAAATCCATTCGCGCTGATTATCGGCATTGCCATGACACAGGTCGCCATGTTGCTGTCGGCGGTAGTGAAATTTTTTGGTAAAAGGGGATAGCTATGTCTGCTCCCAAGAGCGGTGAAATGGTCCTGCATTTGCCTACCTTTATCAGCCTGCTGGTTGAGAAGGCGGGCCTTGACATGGAACATACCAGATATCTCGGCATTGAACTGAAATACTATGTGCCGATCATCATGTCCTTCCTTGTCGGCTGTCTTCTGGTCGGGTTTGCGCTGCTGGCCACCCGGCGCATGGAGAAAATTCCGCGCGGCTCCCAGGCCTTTGTCGAGGTCGTGGTGGAGGGTATGTACAATTTCCTCCACGACATGCTGGGAAAGCACACCTCCCGCTACCTGCCGTTTTTCGGAACTCTGTTCATCTTTATTCTGGTCATGAACCTGTGGGGGCTGATCCCGTTGATGGAATCGCCCACGCACTACATGAACACGACGCTTTCCATGGCGATCGTGGTGTTCGTGCTGTATAATTTCGAGGGCATCCGCATCAAGAAACTCGGCTACTTTAAGCACTATTTCGAGCCGATCTTCCTGGCGCCCCTGATGTTTCCGCTGCATGTGATCGGCGAGGTGGTCCGCCCGGCATCGCTGTCCATCCGCTTGTATGGCAACCTGACCGGCGAAGGTCTCACCCTGGGCGTGCTTGTTTTCCTGACGCCCTGGATATTCGGCAACATACCGGTTCCCTTTCACCTGTTCATGGTCCTGCTGGCGCTGCTGTTCAGCACCATACAGGCCACTATTTTCACCATGCTCTCAACGGTGTATCTGAGCCTTGCCATCGAGGAACACGAGGAGGGCCACTGACGCGGCAGACAGCCCGGACGGCGCGTGTGCGTTTCCGGGATTCCATGCATGTAACGGTTGCTGTAGGGTAATAACTTATTTCTTACACGGGAGGTTTTTGTTATGATTTATTTCGGACTCATCGGACTTGGCATCTGTTTGGCGATCGGCCTTGCGGCCATGGGCTGCGGCGCCGGTATCGGCCGTGCGCTGTCGGCTGCCCTGGAAGGCACCGCGCGTCAGCCGGAAGCTTCCGGAAACCTGCGCACCACCCTGATTATCGGTGCGGCCCTGATCGAATCTCTGACCATCTACGCGCTTGTTATCGGTATTCTGCTGCTGGGCAAGCTGCCGTCGATGGATGTGGCGATGGAACTCTTCAGAATGCTGGCCGAAAGCGGGAAACCCATGCTGTAGCCCTGTTCCTTAACCGGGCGATGCTGCAGACAGAGTATTTTGAAACAGGCGGATGGTTATGGCTGATATTTTAGAACAACTTGGCATTAATTTTAAACTGCTGTTCATACAGCTGCTCGGGTTTTTGATCCTTGTGTGGCTCATGAAGAAGTTTTTGTGGGGCCGCGTGCTTGACATGATCCATAACCGCACGGCCGAGATCAAAAATGCCTACGACAGCAACGAGAAAATCCGCGGCGAGGTCAATGCGCTCAAGGTTGAATATGAGCAGAAACTGCAGCAGGCCCGCGCGGAAGCCGAGACGATCGTGAAGAACGCGGTTGAGCAGGCGGAACGCGAAGGCCGGGAAGTCGTTGAAAAAACCCGCCGGGACGCCGAACAGGTGCGCCAGCGGGCGCTTGCCGACATTGAGAATGAGAAAAAGCGGGTCATTGCCGACATCCGTACCGAGGTCATAGGGCTGTCGGTTGAGATCGCCGCCCGTCTGATTGCGCGGCAGGTTGATGCCGCCGACGCCGACCGGCTCACGGATGCGGTTATCAGCGAAATCGGAGGCATGCGGCAGTGAGCTCACGGGTGGCGCGGCGATATGTTCAGGGGTTTCTAGGCGTGCTTGACGCGGCCGGAATTGACGCGGTTGAAACTGCTTTTGAGCGCTTTGACGCGCTGCTGCGGAACAGCCAGCAGGCTGCCGCGGTGCTGTACCATCCGGCCGTCAGCCGTTCAAAGAAACAGGCGCTTGTGCGATCGCTTGCAGCCGACGCGCCTCCGGAGCTTGTTCGGTTCTTATGTTACATGATTTCGAAAAAGCGTGAGCATATGCTTAAGGATTTGTGCGCTGAATTTAAAAATGCCGCCGACGGCCTGCGCGGTATCGTGCGCGGCCGGGTGTGCAGCGCATCTGCGCTGCGCGATGAGCAGCAGCGGCGCCTCATGGCGGCCCTGACCGCGGCCCTGGGCAAAGAAGTGAAGCTGGAGGCCCGGACCGATCCCGGTCTGCTTGCCGGCATGCAGGTTTTCGTCGGTTCGTATGTTATTGACGGCTCGGTAAAGAGCCGTCTGGCGCGGCTGCGCAAGCATCTGCTCGAAGAAACCACGCAGCTGAAGCCGGTTGCGTAAAAGCATTTTATAACAGAGGAGTTGAGAGCATTGGAACTACGGGCGGAAGAAATAACTTCAGTCATCCGGAAAGAGCTCGGTGACTTCGAAGATAAGCTGAAGATGGAGAGTGTCGGCACGGTGCTGCAGGTCGGGGATTGTGTCGCGCGCATTTACGGTCTAGATAAATGCAAGGCCTCCGAACTGCTGGAGTTCGAAGGCGGCGTGAACGGCATCGCGCTCAATCTCGAAGAGGGATGCGTCGGCGCCGTGCTCCTGGGCGACAGCCGAAAGGTCAAGGAAGGGCAGACCGTCACGTCTACCGGCCGGATCATCTCGGTCAAAGTCGGCGATGCGCTGCTGGGCCGTGTCGTGAACGCGCTGGGCGAGCCGCTTGACGGCAAGGGCCCGATTGCAGCGGACAAACTGCGCAATATAGAATGCGACGCGCCCAATGTTATCGCGCGCCAGCCCGTTAAGGAACCGCTGCAGACCGGCATCAAGGCCGTGGACTCCATGATCCCGATCGGCCGCGGCCAGCGCGAGCTCATCATCGGCGACCGGCAGACCGGCAAAACCGCGATCTGCATCGATACCATTATCAACCAGCGCCAGGCTTTTGAGGCCGGCGATCCGGTGTACTGCATTTATGTCGCTATCGGCCAGAAACAGTCAACCGTGCTGCGCGTGGTTGAGACCCTTGAGAAATACGGCGCCATGCAGTACACGATCGTTGTTGCGGCCGGCGCGAGCGATCCGGCCCCCATGCAGTATATCGCTCCCTTTGCGGGATGTGCCATGGGTGAAGAGTTCCGCGACACGGGCCGGCATGCACTGGTTATCTACGACGATCTGTGGAAGCATGCGGTTGCCTATCGCCAGGTTTCCCTGCTGCTGCGGCGACCTCCCGGCCGCGAAGCATTCCCGGGCGATATTTTCAACCTGCATTCACGGCTGCTCGAGCGGGCCGCCAAGCTCAGCAACGCCCACGGCGGCGGCTCTTTGACCGCGCTGCCCATCGTTGAGACCCAGGCCGGCGACTTTTCAGCCTATATTCCGACGAACGTTATCTCTATCACCGACGGGCAGATTTACCTTGAAAGCGACCTGTTCTACGCGGGCGTGCGCCCGGCCATCAATGCCGGCCTTTCGGTGTCGCGCGTCGGCGGCAACGCCCAGAGCAAGGCGATGAAAAAGGTCGCCGGCTCCCTGCGTCTTGACCTTGCCCAGTACCGCGAGCTCGAGGCCTTTACCAAGTTCGGCTCCGAACTCGACAAATCCACACAGAACCAGCTCAACCGCGGCCAGCGCCTGATCGAGGTTTTAAAGCAGCCGCAGTACACTCCCCTGTCCATGGCCGAGCAGGTCATTATCATCAATGTGGCCGGCCAGGGCATGATCGATGACGTTTCCGTTGATCGCGTGCAGGCCTTTGAAAAGGGTTTTCTGGCTTTTGTCGCCCAGCATTTCCCGCAGATTCGCCAGGTCCTCCAGGAAAAAAGAGAGCTGACCAGCGACCTGGCCGCCCAGATCAAGGACGCCTGCGCCGAGTATAAAAAAACCTTTGTGGCCGCTGAGGAGACCTGATGCCTGCATCACCGCGCGACATACTGAGACGTATCCGGGGCATAAAGTCAACCCAGCAGATCACCAAGGCCATGGAGATGGTCTCGGCCGTGAAGCTGACCCGGGTGTGCAATCAGGCTGAAAACGCACGCAGCTATGTCGATGCCATGAGCCGAATGGTTCGCATCCTGTGCACGACGGCGGGCGACAGCGAACATGAGCTCTTCAAAGAGCGTGAGCTGAAGGCGATTCTGCTGATCGTGCTGACCTCGGACCGCGGGCTGTGCGGCACGTTCAACACCAGCGTTATCAACGCGGTTGAGGCCTTCCGCCAGGAGCATGCCGGCCGGAACATCAGCTTCCTGTGCATCGGCCGCAAGGGCGCTGAAGCCCTGGCCCGATTGGGTTATGCCATCGAGGAGGCGCTTGACGTACCCTGGGGACCTGCTGCAATTCACAAGGAAGTCGAGCGGATAAATTATAACGTGCTCGGCGCCTTCGAAGCCGGCCGCTATGACGCGGTGTATCTGCTCTACAGCCGTTTTGAAAACGTGCTTGTGTACAAGCCCACCGTGGTGCAGCACCTGCCGGTTCCGCGCCTGAGCGCCGAAGAGGCCAAATCGCTCGCGAAATGGGCTATCGATTTTCTGCTTGAGCCTAATTTCGACGGTCTGGCCAACGCCCTCATTCCGCAGCATCTCGAGACGCAGCTGCACTATGCCCTGGTCGAATCGCTGGCCAGCGAATACGCCGCGCGCATGGTGGCCATGCGCAATGCAAATGACAATGCCGAGGAGGTTATCAGCGAGCTGAATCTGAGTTACAACAAGGCCCGCCAGGCGACCATCACCAGGGATCTGATAGATATTATAGGCGGGGTTGAGGCGCTCAACGGCTAAACCCCGGTAATTGCACTAACAGCAGGTTGGAGGAACATACTCTTGAGGACAGGAGAAATTGTACAGGTTATCGGCCCGGTCGTGGATATCCGTTTTCCGACGGAGGATCTGCCGCCTATCTATAATGCGATCAAGATCGCTGACCAAGCCGCCGGCATCAATTTGACGGTTGAGGTTGCCCAGCACCTGGGCGACAGCACCGTGCGCGCGGTCGCCATGTCCACCACGGACGGCCTGGTGCGCGGCATGAAATGCGACGACACGGGTGCTCCGATCAGCGTGCCCGTGGGCGAAGGCACGCTCGGGCGCGTGTTCAACCTGCTTGGCGAAGCCATCGATGAACTGGGTCCGGTGCAGGCCGACGCGTACTACCCCATCCACCGCCAGCCGCCTTCGATGGAAGACCAGAAAACCTCGATCGAGATTTTCGAAACCGGCCTGAAGGTTATTGACCTGCTGGCGCCGTACTCCAAGGGCGGAAAGGTCGGGCTGTTCGGCGGCGCGGGCGTGGGCAAAACCGTTCTGATCATGGAGCTCATCCGCAACATCGCCACCGAGTACGGCGGTATATCATGTTTCGCGGGTGTCGGCGAGCGCACACGCGAGGGTAACGACCTGTGGCTCGAAATGAACGAGTCCGGCGTTATCAAAAAGACCGCCATGATTTTCGGGCAGATGAACGAGCCGCCGGGCGCGCGCCTGCGCGTGGCCCTGTCGGCCCTTGCAGCGGCCGAGTACTTCCGCGACGAGAAGGGTCTGGACGTTCTGCTTTTCGTCGACAACATTTTCCGTTTCACGCAGGCGGGCGCCGAAGTGTCCGCGCTTCTGGGCCGCATGCCCTCCGCGGTCGGCTATCAACCAACGCTCGCCAATGAAATGGGCGATCTGCAGGAGCGTATCACCTCCACCAAGAAGGGCTCGATCACGTCGATCCAGGCGGTCTACGTGCCGGCCGACGATTTGACCGACCCGGCTCCGGCAACGACCTTCAGCCATCTTGACGCGACCACCGTGCTTTCGCGCTCGCTGGCCGAGCTGGGCATCTACCCTGCGGTTGATCCGCTGGATTCGACTTCGCGAATCCTGGATCCGCTGATCCTGGGAGAAGAGCACTACACGGTCGCCCGCGCCGTGCAGGCGACGCTGCAGAAATACAAG
>CAIRTM010000105.1 GCA_903881505.1 uncultured delta proteobacterium
CTTGCCGGGGAGCTTGTGCGCAACCGTATCGAGGTCGCCGTGCTTGCCCTGCACGGCCCGCTGGGAGAGGACGGAACCGTGCAGGGTCTGCTGGAGCTGATGGGCATTCCGTATACCGGATCAGGCGTGCTTGCCAGCGCGCTTGCGATGCACAAGGCGGCCGCGAAGAAAATATTTGTTTTCCACGGGCTGCCGACCCCGGCATTTGAGGTGCTGAGCTCCCGGGATGCCGGGGCGCCGGATGCGGCCGCACGCATCGGCATGCAGCCTCCGCTCGCAGTCAAGCCCTGCGAGGGCGGCTCAAGCATCGGCGCGTGCATCGTACGCGAGGCTGCCCGGATTGACGAAGCGCTGCAGGCAGCCACAGCAGCCGACGGCGGCGATATCCTTGTCGAGGCGTATGTGAGCGGCCGCGAACTGACCGTGGGAGTGCTGAACGGACATGCCCTGCCCGCGATTGAAGTTTGTGCCCGGGGCGGATTCTATGATTATCAGGCCAAATACAACAGCGGGGGATCGACACGCTATATCGAACGCCCTGACCTGAGCGCTGACCTGCACGCACGCCTGCAGCGCCTGGCCGAGCGCGCCTACAGCGCGCTGGGCTGCGCCGGGGCCGCACGGGTTGATTTTATCGTGACCCCTGCGCTCGAGCCGTTCATTCTTGAAATCAACACGATACCGGGCATGACGGAAACAAGCCTTCTGCCCATGGCCGCACGGCAGGCAGGCATTTCTTTTGACGAACTTGTGGAGCGGATAGCTTCCGCGGCTGCGCTGCACAAACACGCCGCAGGGGGTGCGCCATGAAACGACGCTCCGTGCACCGGATGCGCATGAAGCGGCAGGCGCATTACGTGCGTTTTATGCGCGCCAGCCTCATGACGGCCGTTAGCGGCATTGCGCTTGCCGGGGCCGTGCTGGCCCTCGTCATGATTTACGATGCGCCGGGCCTGCGTATCGCTCATATCTATCTCAGGGGCTGTGAAGCAGGCATCGCCGAGGATGTGCTCGTGAAGGCCGAGCCCTACCGCGGCAAAAACATTGTGGCCGCCGACCTGCGCTCGCTCAGGAGCCTGATCGAGCGCAATGCCTGGATCGAGCGCGCGGTTATCCGCAGGCAGTATCCCGATACGCTGTCGATTTCGGTCAGCGTGCGCACGGCCCGGGCGGTTATCGAGCTGGATGACCCCTACCTGGTGGATGAGCGCGGTATTGTGTTCACCGGAGCGGACGGGCGCTATACGGACCTGCCGGTTCTGTGCGGACTTACGCGTGCCGACTTTGAAAAGGATCCGGCCGCGGCCGAAACCATGGTCCGCGACGGCCTGCAGATCATCGCCGCACTGCAGAAGCACGCGCTGCCGCTGGATGAACATGTGCGCATCACCTGCAGCCGCGAACTCGGCTATACGCTGCAGACGCAGCCGGACGGCCCTGAAATTTATCTGGGCTTTGATAATTATCAGTACAAACTCGCGGCGCTGCCCCGGATGCTTGCCGATCTGCGCAGCCGGGGC
>CAIRTM010000106.1 GCA_903881505.1 uncultured delta proteobacterium
TCGCGTTATACATCGACTGGCAGCCTGTCGCCGCGAGCACGAGGAAGACCATAATTCCAATGCTATGCCGATTCATCGCCGCTCCTTTCGCCATGCATGCGTGGGGGATACAGGGGGCCGCATGATCTTCCCCCGGTTTGTTAATCTTTTTAGAGCATTGTAACGTTGCGATTGCTTCACTGGGTTCGCAATGACAAAAAACCGGCAACCGATAATGACTGATTGGACGTGTCATTGCGAGGCGTCCCGTCCTCCGCAGGACAATACCACAAACATAGTATCCTGTTTAATGCATGTGCCTGTTCCCGTTCACCTCTGCCCTGGCCTGATTCGAGGCCATTACCACTTCTTAATTTCGGCTGTCAATGTTTTTGATAACGCTGTAATCGGCCCTGGGATTTTTCGGCGGGACGGCGCTCTCGCAGGGCATGCCGCACTGGCATTTGCCGCACCCGTAATAGGACGGGTACTGCTGGTTCACCGTTTCCAGAAAACTGAAGCAGGGCGCATGCGCCTTGCCGTGTGTGTTGATGGCCCCGGCGGGGCAGGCCTTCCGGCACGCGCCGCACAGGGAACAGTTATCGTAGAGCCCTGTGTACTCGCGCGCGTCGGCTTCCAGATCGATGTCGGTCACGACCGAGCAGAAGCGACCCGCACTGCCTTTTTTCGTGATAACGGCGCGGTTCAGGCTGAAGGTTCCCAGCCCCGCAATGTAGGCCGCGTGCCGCTCCGACCAGGTGCTGTATATCCTGGGCTCTTTGTATACTGCAAAGCGCCTGTCCGCAACAGGCACCAGGGCGCGGGCTCCCGTTGAGCGCAGGCGTTCGGCCAAAGCCTGCGCTGCCGCAACGATATAGTCCTGTCCCTGCACCCTGCCGTGCAGCCACGCAAGGCTTGGCCTGTCGCCCCCGGCATTACTGTCCTTAATCCCGCGCGTGAAGGGGTTGAATATGGAGATGACGCTTTTGGCGCCGTCCAGCCACTCCGTTGGCAGCATATAGTTTTCGCCCGCGACATGCGCCTTTTTGCATTCCGCGTAGAGCGGATCGCGGGCTGACGACACGCCGACGAGCGGCGCATCGTACATGCGCACCCCGGCGCATGCAGGCGCAAGGGCAATGTCTGCAGCTACGCGGTTGAGCGAAGAATCATCCGAGAAGGCCTGCAGAAAATGCTCTATATCTTCTTTCGCGATGTTCATCCTGGGCATGACCCTTTGTAGCCTCTCAGGCCGGCTTTTGCAATGCCAAAATGCGCCGTCGAGGGCCCAGCATCAGTCCGCCTGAAAAAGATTACATCCGGATATCAAACAGCAGCATTGAATGTGCCTGGCACGGCCTGCCTGAGCCTGTCGAACAGCAGATGGGCGTTTTCAACAGCCTGCTATGCCTTAACCAAAGCTTGCCCAACGGTACGCTTTGATGCGCCAAGTCCGATCATTCCTTTGATTAATAAATCTATTGAGACAGAGGGATCACCGGATTCCATTTTTGCAATTCTTGACTGGCTGGTATGTAAAACTTTGGCTGCTTGAACCTGCGTTAAATTTGAAGTCCTTCGCAGGGCAACAAATTTCTTGGACAGCGATATTTTCATATCGATAATTGCCGCTTCTTCTTCACTGAGACCAAGAAAATCAGAAGCCGATCCAACCTTCCACCCTGCTTTCATCAATTTGGCGGCCTTATCTTTACGCATCCCTGCCTCCATCCTTATCGTAGCGCTTAAATCGCGATTTACAGACATCAATATCTTTTTTGGCCGTCTTTGGTGTTTTCTTTGAAACCCAATGCGCCAGAATTATTGCATCTTCATCAATGCGATAAAATAGTCTCCAGGTTGCATTCTCATCAACTACTCTCAATTCATGACAGCCTCTTCCAATTGAGGGCATTGGCCGTGACTGCGGCAGGCCCAGGCTGGTGCCTGACTGAAGCAGTCTGAGCAAATAGCCGGCTTCTATCCGTGCCTCTTTCGACAATGGAGGCGTAGAAAGAACATCAGCCAGCCAAACGAGTGGTTTATCAGATAGACTCATGCTGTATATACCCAATCTGACATACCATGTCAATGTCAAATCTGACATATTGTGTTTCTGCACAGCACAAAGGGCAACAATTCCTTGTCACTCTTAAACCGGCTTTTGCAATGCCAAAATGCGCCGTCCAGGGACCAAAATCGGCCCGCCTGAAAAAAATCATATCGCTATATCAGCACAGTATGTCTGAAGTGCCGGCCCGACCCAAATGGTGTTGGGTCAGCCGGCGATCATGCCGTGGCCGGGCGGCGAAAAGTTCACAGCCGGGCCAGGTAACCGGGCCCGCCCAGGGCCCTGACGGCCGCCTCGATTTGAGAGGCCCGCTTCAAAACGTACCGGGAGGGAAGAAGCGCCGACATGCCTTTTGGGTTAGGCAGCACAGCGGCCAGAAGCGCTGCCTCCCGGGAGGTGATCCGGCCCGGGGGTGTATTAAAAAAAAACCGGCTCGCCGCATCAGCGCCGTACACGCGCGGGCCGAACTCCACAACATTGAGATAGACCTCCAGAATGCGGCGCTTCGGCCACATGACCTCGATCAGCACGGTGAAATAGGCTTCGAGCGCCTTGCGAACAAGGCTCCGGCCGGGCCAGAGGTAGAGGTTCTTGGCCAGCTGCTGGGAGATCGTGCTGGCCCCGCGCAGGTTTCGGCGCTTTTCCCTGAGCGAGCTGGAAAGAGACTGGAAGTCGAAGCCATGATGCTCCGGGAACTTCTGGTCTTCGGCAGCGACAACGGCAATGCGAAGATTGGGCGATATCTCACCCAGCGGCACCCACCGGCGGTTGATGGGGCCTTTATTTTGGAGCCGGTCCCGGATGATGTACGCGGTCGTTGGCGGTGCGATCCAGCGCCAGGGAAGCGTCAGGGCTATGCTGATGAACAGCATGATGCCGAGGGCTTTTATGGCGCGCCGATACAACCGCCGCTTTGCCGCTTTTCTTGCCATGCGCATGATTTTTGAAAAAAATTCGTTGTTTCGGCGCAGCCTGGCGTTTGAGCTGAGACGCGCGCGATTTTACACGCGCCGATTCTCAAATGATTTTTAATTAGTATGGAGTTACCGGATTTTTGCCCTGACGGACCCGCAGATGGCAGGTTATCAGTCAGCTACATTGGCTTTGACTGGTCCGACCCTGATACTCCGCTCTCTATGGTACCTTCCTTTGGGAACATTGGTATCACTATATCTGTTTCATCCAAAGACGATGCCCCCGGGAAAAACAAGCCAATCCCCGGTAACAGTATAATACAGCAACCAATTAAATCTAAAATTCCGGTCGTATTCAGATGATCATCAATATTGACACTAGCAGCATCATAGCCCTTCTTTTTAGCAATAATAGATAAATTTGTGTTCCGCTTTACACGCATAGAAAGAGGCGACTTTCCGGCGAATCTTCCATTAATCCAGACGTCCGCATCTTCCGCCGAGGTATTGATAGTTACCTGTTGCCTATGTGGCCTGAATGCAGAACATCCCAGAAAACAAACGATACAAAGGCTTATAAGTATTTTTTTCATGCCGTAGGCCCCACTTCTATATAAGTCAACATGGTTTCTTTTTATTTTCCCTTTGTGATAGCTATTTTAATGCTAAAAAAACCTTTCGGAGCCAAAAATTCTCCCGCCCGTAAAATTTACAGCCGATTATCAGAAAGACAATTCCGAATTGCTTTTAAGGCTATATCGCTGACGACCATCCAGTTTCAGCCAATACTGCTTGCCCCTCACGAACCCCGCTTCTGCATCTGGCGATTTATGTCCTCAATTGCATCGTTCATTATTTCCTGCATCAGGTTCGAATAATACTTCACGTCGTGGCCCCAATTATAATAAAACCCCTGAATGATTATATTCGTTTTTTCATAACGCTTTTCCCAGACCAGATTTCCTGTATGCAAATCTTCCATTTGCAAGTACAGAGTTAAATCATTGTGAGACCTTCCTGCGGGCAACCCGATAAACCATAATAAGGGACCATAAACGGATAATCCGTAACTCCAGATTGAACCCCTATACTCGGTAGATATAATTTCTCCTTTAAAAAGGAAATCGGCTTTATCCTTGTCTCCCCCATAGGTAAAAAATGCATCTTCAAATAAATTTGACTTTCTAAAACTGTACGCGGCCGCTTTCGCCAAATCCTCGCTTGGGTCAAAATCAAATTCCCGCACAGTATTGAACATCGTTGCAGCATCGGGCCGTTCATACTCGCCCCAGCCGAAAGGCATCAAAGGAATTAAATACAGAAAATACGACCCAGCCTGGTTTTCGTCCCCGCGCATTTCATCAAAAGGCACAACTGCAATTTTCTTTTGATAGGCAGGGCCATCCTTAAAACTGATAAGATTTTTGCCCTTCGCGGGATAAACAAATTTTGCAGTAGTCCCGCAACCGGTCAACACACCAAGAACAATAATAAACAAAAATAATTTTTTCATGTATCCCCCCTATATCTCGTTAACCCACAATCCACCTGCCCCCTTGCTTGCCCTCTGACCATTAATAGCCGCTGTTGTACTATTTATTTCTACCAACTTATTTTTCTATACTTTCATCGTACCTGCAATTTTCTTCTGCGAAGCCGATAGGCGGGATAGGCTTTCTTCTTTTTTTTTCTAACTATATTGAGTGTTTCCCAAGACAGGAGCCTTTTGCAAAACCGACCAGCGAATGGCAACAAGGTAATCAGTATCAGCAACCATGTCAGCCATACTAGCGTTTCAGTAAGAAGTTTTATTTCACTAGTCATCTCTTCCATTTTTCTACTTGATTCTTTGTTTGATGCTATTAGTTTTTCAACAGTACTATCAATTTCTGATAACCACGCACCACTACCCTCTGGCCTTGACTGATAACCAGGCTTGGCTAATGCTGGAGGGCTGCAGATGAAAACAACGAATAGACAACATAGAAAGAACTTCTTTAATTCCATACCGGTGCTACCTCGTCTGTCATGCAAGAAAAGTCCACCTTGCAGGCATTAGGGGACGTCCATGAAAGTATGAATATATTTCTGCTTTCCCTGCCCTTATAGGCACATTACCGAACGTTGTTGAATGCGTTGAACCGCCGCTCAATCACTTCGTGACTTTTATGCCGTTTTTTATCTCTTGCGATTGCTGCGCCTTGCCGGGCACGCTGCCGTCATTCAAAATCTGATTTTCATGGGCATCCCGGCGCCCTGCCTTCGAGCAGATAATACAGCAGCGTCGCGGGTGTATACCCGGCGCTGTTGTACCTCCAGGACAGCTTGTAGACGGGGATGATCCGTGCGTCGATTTCCTGCTTCATGGACGCGCTTGCGGGGGCGAGAAAGCCTGCCGCCTGAATCCTGTGAGGACCGTCCGCTGAAATCTTCGCCGTTGCGTCCCAGATGCGCCGGCATTCGGCATCCTGCGCCATAATCCGTTCGAACATATAGTGGAATATAAAATAAGGGTATACGCCGGCCAGATCTGTTATAAGCGGCGAAAACCAGTATTTTGTCGTTCGGTCGCTGCGGTTGAATACCGCGGACAGCGCGCAAAGCAGCAGCCTGCGCAGCGCACCGGGCTCGGGGAAGTCGCGGCGCATGAAAAAATCCACGTAGCGTTTCTTGAGCGCTACGACGATGGGGCAGCACGGTTCGGCGGCCAAAAACCAGTTGGCCAGCAACCGGTCCTTTGCGGGGCGCTGGAAGGCGAAAAAGCCCGAGGCGGTGCAGGCATCGAGCCACTCGTCCAGCGGCTTCATGCACAGGGTCGTCGCGTCAGCCCACACCCCGCCATACACGGCCAGGAGCTGCAGGCGGATCAGGTTGGCCTGCTTTGCCGGAGGAAGGCGCGCCAGCTTTTCTTCAGGAAGTTCGGGCTGCAGGTAGCTGCCCAGATTGCTTTTGTCCAGGAAGACGATGTCCCAGCCTCGGTTCTCGCGCACCCAGGATTCAGCGCACGTGCGAACGACAAGCGGGGCGTCCGCCAGCCCCTGATGCCACAGGAACCACAGCTTCCGGGGTATGCGGGGACCGGTTCTCATGCTGCCGCCGCACCGGGCACTGAGGCCGGGACGGCCCTGCGCGCTGCCCGTTGAAATCTGCACCCGGAATCAGTTCGACAAGAATTCTGCATTTTTAAAGAAGGGCGTGCACCAGTGCTCATGCATGGCATCGGCAATAGTGCTGAGTATGGATGTTCCCGATTCCGTCCCTGGTCACGACGTGTGCAGCGTCGTCAGACCGTGAGAAGCGCCGGGCGCACCCCTGGTTCCTGTATATCCTCCGGGCCTTAAAATTCGTAGCCGAAGGCCTGAATATCTTTATGAAATCGCCGGCGCACGATTTCCCGTGTTTCCGCAGTATAATAGCGCCGGTAATTGCCATGTTTCGATGAATTTACATGCGTCAATTCAAGCCGCAGATTTAATTTCCGGGCAAGGCATGCATAATCCTCCCGCATGTTTTCGTATCTGCCGACAAAATCCACCAGCAGCAAACCCTGCTCGTCGGTTATATAATCCGCCTGGTTCCAGGTTGTTTTTTCCGCGATACCATGCGTTGTTTTTTTTATAAAATCGCTGAACGTGGGGGCATTGCGCTTAATATGCCTCGTAAAATCATTCGAGGGATTTTCAATACACATGGCGTACCAGGAGACCAGCCGGTCCCAGGGGTTTCTCACAAAAGCAAACTTGAAATAGCTGTCCCATATTTCGGATGCAACCATTGATCGAAAGTCGCGCGCCCGGATATGCCTTTTGCCATCATAGATGTTTCCGGCAATGCCTGTATCTGCACTGCGAAGGGCCTCTTCGATTGATGACCCCGCGGTTTTCTGAATATGAATAAATAGTGCCCGTGTGCCATGAGAAATAATCATACAGGAACTTTCAAAAAAGAACACAAATTCACACCGGGGCGAATGTGAACCGGCATGTTGCGCTGAGAGAATCGCGCCCCCCCTGCCGGGGTCAGCGGGCAGCGCATTACAGCCGCCTTTTTCAATGCCAAAACCGCCGTCAAAGAACTAACAGCGGCCCGGCCCCGATACCCACGGAATTCAGTCTCCCGGAATGCGCGCGGCGAATCCTGGATTTTGCCGGGCCGCGCAGGAAATTAATGCCTCGGCAGCGCGGGCGGCGCCGTCGGTATGCGCAAGCTGCGCGGCCACCCTGCGCGCCGCGGAAGCATACGCTGGCGCGCCAAGCAGTTCTGAAATTTCAGCGGCGAGCCGCCCGGCCGTCACCTTGCGGAACGGGACTGTGCGGCCAGGGCCGAGCGAGCAGGCGCGCCGTGCATTGTCGGGCTGGTCGAAGGCAAGGGGCACAATGAGCTGCGGCCGCCCTGCGCGCAGCGCATGGGACAGCGTGCCGATGCCTGCCTGGTGCACCACCGCCGCAGCGCGCGAAAACACCATCGAATACGGCAGGTACGGATAGGCGCGCACGTTTTCGGGAAGCGCCTGCGGCACATGCGGCCCGGTCAGAAGAATCGCGCGCATTCCGAACTTCAGGGTTGCGGCAACGGCCTTCTCCCAGAAATCTCCCGCGATCCACACGGCAGACGATCCGAGCGCGAACACGACCGGGGCATCACCCGCGGCAAGAAACTTCTCCAGGTCATCAATGACCGCGGCGTCCGGCTGCGCGCCGTCGAACAGCGCGCTGCCGCACACAAGCGTATTCACAGGCCAGTCCGGCTGCGGGGAGGCCAGCTGCGCGTCGAACATGGCGAGATTGAGCAGGGAGGAATTATGGCCTTCAAACATGGCCGAATGACGCGCGGGCGCAAGGCCGAGTTCCGTGCGAAGATCGCGCAGGGGCCCTTCCCAGCTGCCTATCTTGTACTTTGCCAGCCGGAACAGGAAGCGGTGCACGCCCGGACCGAATATGCGCAGGTTGTACAGCCAGGGCGCCTCGGGGATGACCGGCGGGTCAAAGGCAGAAATGAACAGCAGGGGCGAGAGCACGGTTGCAACGCGCGGCTTGCCGAGCTTTTCAGCCGCCAGCGGCAGGGCCATGGCAAGGGGATGCGAGACCAGCACGTCAGCGCCGCGCGAGGCCTCAAGCAGGCATTCGCAGGCTGAGCGCAGGTGCGGCATCACGAACCGGCGCACGAGAACCTCCGGCCCGCGCCGCACGTCGTACATCTGCGCCACCGAGGCCTGGTAGTCTTCTTTCTGCGCCAGGGCGGGATACATGGCGCAGAATTCAACCCCGGCGCCCTCTATCACAGAGCGGTGCTCTTCCGATGTCGCGATGACGGCCGTGTGCCCCCGCGCGACGAGAGCGCGCGCAACCGCGATGTACGGGTGCACATCGCCCAGCGATCCAAGCGTGCCGAATAAAAATCTGCTCATAGGGTGCAATGGACTTTGTTATCCCTGCCTGCGGATTACGCAAACAGCGCTTTTCGCTACTTCGGGGAAGACGCACCGACGGGCTTTTCAGCCGACGGCCCGGCCGGAGGCTGTAGCCCCTTGAAGATCGCCTTGCCCCGGTTGATGCCGTCGTAGACAATGCTCGACGTTATCGTTGCCCCTGATACGGCGTCGTGCGCGGCATTGAACGGAAACGTTTCGAAAATGCTCCTGCCCGTGAATGCAGCGCGATAGCGGGCGATCTCTTCTTCGCTCCAGCTCACGTTGCCGCGCTTGGGAAGCCAGACGGGCATGAACGCGACAATGGTCCCCTGCGAATCGACGCTGTAGATGAAATGGCTGTCATGGCACAGGTCGCACAGGCTCGGGCTGCTCTCAAGGACCGAGAAATAAAACCGCGCGGGATCTCTGGTGGATGTGCGGTACAGCGTGTGCCCGTCAAGCCCGGTTTTCGCTGTTTCGAGCACGTCGCGATCCTGCGCGGCGAGTGTTCGCGTAATCAGGCTGATGATGTCGGCCTCGGGCATGTCGGGCTCCGCCCGGTAGCGGCCGTCGACCATGGAGCGCAGGGCCGAAAGCGTGAGGGCCTGCCCCTTGAACACGGCGCTGCCCCCGGCATCGACATAATACACGGTCGGCTGGTCCGGCCGGGCGAGACGGTCGAACAGGGAAGGGTCTCCCGTGGCGCGCGTAATGCCGGGCGGCAGCTCGATACCCTGCAGGGTTGTGCGTCCGTTGCCCTCGGGCTCCACCAGGAAAATTTTCATATCAGGCTGCACGGCAAGCACGCGGCGCAGCACGTCTATCTGCCGGGCGGTATTGCGGGTGTCGGAAGCGTGGGGATAGGTCTTTGCAACCGGGAAATACAGCAGCACGCGCGAACCGGCGAACTGCTTTTCAGTATAGTTTTTGCCGCCTATCATGAGGCAGTAGGAAAAAACCTGCGCAGGGGGATCCGGTTTGCGGCCGAGATGCGCGCGCAGCATGGCGAGATATTCATCCCGCCCGGTTGCGCTGCGCGAGAAGTGCCGTATCACGTAGCGGCCGTCCATGCGCTGCAGGACATAGGTCTGCGGAGCCCCGCGCACGCTGCCCGTGAGGTTGAGGATCTCACGGTCGGTGTCAAGCAGTATGGGGTAGCGCACCACCAGCTCGTCGCAGAACTGCATGACTTCGTCAAACGAATTGCCGACCGCAATGCCCAGCACGGCAAAAGCGCCGCCGAGGTCGGAGCTGCCGCGGCTGATGTCGTAGAGTTCGTTGTACAGGTCGACGTCCTCGCGGCACATGTCGCAGAAAACGTTCATGAATTCAAGCACCACCAGGTCGGGCCCGAGCGCGCCCAGCCGGAAATCAGCCCCGGGGGCGATGCCGAGATAGCCGCATTCGTCCGTATTGAGATTGTTGACGTGGGTAAAATCGGGGAACGGTTCGCCGGGGCCCAGCGGTTCTGCTCCGGCGCGCGTGGCCATGACGCAGCACAGCACAACGGCGCCGACGATTAACTTGTTGAAAGGCCTCATACTTTCTCGCGGCATGCTCAACGTTTCCTGGCTTTCCGGGCCGTACCGACGGCCACCGGAGCCTGCCGTGCCGCAGGCGGAAAACAGCCTATCACAGA
>CAIRTM010000107.1 GCA_903881505.1 uncultured delta proteobacterium
ACGGTTGCCGGGCTGAAGCACCGGGGTGTGATTCGCACGATTGCCGGCATTTTCAGCGGTGAAAGCCTCGGGTACCGCCTGAGCCTGGTGGCGCTCAGGGTCCCGGCAACCCGTGTCGAGGCCGCCGCGGCAGTGATCAACGGTCATCCCGGCGTGAGCCATAATTATCTGCGAGAGCACGCCTACAACCTGTGGTTTACGCTGGCTGAAGAGGATGAGGAGTGCCTGCGTGAAAGCGCCCGGGTAATCGCGCGCGCCTGCGCAGCCGATGACTGCCTGTTGCTGCGCAATGAGCGGCTTTTTAAGATCGGTTTCATGCTGCCCATCGGCGAGCCCGATGGCGACGCCGTTAGTGCCGCCGCGCAGGGCAGTGCGCAGGCGGGAGGGCTTGACACGCAGGAGCGCAGCGCTGTTGTGCTGCTGCAGACGGATCTGCCGCTTGCCGAACGCCCCTTTGACGCGCTGGCTGCAGGGCAGGGGCTGAGCGGAGCTGAGCTCATCGAGGCGGGCCGCCGTTTGCTGGCGGCGGGGTGCATGCGGCGCTACGCGGCCGTGCTGCGGCATGTCGAGGCAGGCTACACCCATAACGCCATGACGGCCTGGAAGACAGGCGGGGATGCATCCCTGGAAGAGCGGATCGCCCCGTTTATGCAGGAGCGCGCCGTGACGCACCTGTACCTGCGCACGCTCTATCCCGGCAGGTGGGAGTATCCGCTGTTTGCCATGGTGCATGCCCGGAGCGCCGCAGAGCTCGCCGGCCTGCTGGAATCGCTTGGGCGCCGCTCGGGCCTGGCAGAGCGCCTTGTGCTGCGCTCTCTGCATGAGTACAAAAAGGAAAAAGTCATCTACTTTTCGCCTGCATTCAGGCAATGGAAGCGGCTGAACTATGATTGATGTCGGTAAACTTTACTGCGCGGGCAGCTCCACGGGCGACGGCCTCAGGTACGGCACGGCGGCCGCACCTGATTCGCACGGCAACGCCCCGCACGCCGCGGCCGTCCAGGCCAGCCAGAGGCGTCCCATTGTCGTGTGGAGCACGACGCGCACCTGCAACCTGCGCTGCGTGCACTGTTATACCGATTCCGAGAATAAACGCTATTCCGGCGAGCTTTCGACCGATGAGGGCCTGCGTCTCATTGACGGGCTTGCCGACTTTGCCATCCCGTCGCTGCTGTTCTCGGGCGGCGAGCCCCTGATGCGCACAGACCTGCTCCGTCTCATCGGGCACGCGGCCAACAGGAATATACGGCCCGTCATATCCACCAACGGGACCCTCATAGACCGGGACGCGGCGCGCGACATCAGGAACGCCGGCGTCGTGTATGTCGGCATCAGCCTGGACGGCATGGAGGACGTCAATGACGGCTTTCGCGGGGTGAAGGGCGCGTTCAAAAAGGCCATGCAGGGATTTGAGAACTGCCGCAGCGCGGGCCAGCGGGTGGGGCTGCGCCTGACCCTGACCAGGCGCAATTACCTCGACCTGCACCGTATCTTCGACTTCATAGAGGCAGAGCAGATTAACCGGGCCTGCTTTTATCATCTGGTGTATTCAGGCAGGGGAAGCGGCATGTTCAGCGATGATCTGACATATGCCGAGGCGCGCCGCGCCATGGACATTATCATCGAGCGCACCGATGATTTTTTTGCGCGCGGCCTCGATATAAATATCCTGACCGTGGACAATCATGCCGACGGCGTATACCTGTACCTGAAGCTGCTGGAAAAGAACCCTCATCGGGCTGAAGAGGTCAGGCGGCTGCTGGCGTGGAACGGCGGCGGGGCCAACTCAACGGGCGTCGGGATCGGCAACATCGATTTTCTGGGCAATGTGCATCCCGACCAGTTCTGGCAGGATTACACGCTCGGCAGCATCCGTGAGCGCCGCTTTGCCGATATATGGCTTGATCAAAGCGAGCCGCTCATGCAGGGCCTGAAGAACAAGGCTGAATATCTCAAGGGCCGCTGCCGCGTGTGCGCACACCGCTCTTTGTGCACCGGCGCCATGCGCGTGCGGGCCCTGCGCACCTACGGCGACCCCTGGGCCCCTGACCCGCAGTGCTATCTCACCGACGCCGAAATCGGCCTTGATGATGAAACAAAGCAGGAGCTGCGCTGCCG
>CAIRTM010000108.1 GCA_903881505.1 uncultured delta proteobacterium
ACAGCACAACGGCGCCGACGATTAACTTGTTGAAAGGCCTCATACTTTCTCGCGGCATGCTCAACGTTTCCTGGCTTTCCGGGCCGTACCGACGGCCACCGGAGCCTGCCGTGCCGCAGGCGGAAAACAGCCTATCACAGATGGGTTCGGATGTGCAGTTTTTTCAACCGCTCACTGGCAGCGCATGCCCAAAGCGGTGCAAACCGGGCGTGATTTTTCCTTTTGCACGGCGGGACAAATGCATATAATAATGTAATGAAATTACGCGTTAAACGATCGTTGGCCGGGCCCTGCGCCGTGTGCGCGTGCGGCCTATTGCGGACTTGTTATTCTCTCGCGTACATGTTACCGTAGGCCTGCAGGCAAACCGGCATGGCCGGCGGCGGAAACGGCCCCTGCAGATGAGCGCTGCGGCGGTGAACTACGATAAAAAAAGCATTACGGATATCATGGAGGTACACATAATGCACGGCAGGGGAAAAACGGTTTTACGATGGATCATAACGGCCGCAATGGTTACGGCGTGCGTGCTGCCGGCGTCCGTATCACGGGCTGATTATGGCGACTGGACCTGGATGGACGGCTCTGACGAGATCCTTCAGGCCGGCACCTACGGCACAAAAGGCACGCCGGGTGCGGACAATGTGCCGGGAGCGCGCTATGGCAGCGCATCCTGGACGGACTCGTCCGGCAGGTTCTGGCTTTTCGGAGGGTATGGCCTGGACGGCGCCGCGACGAAAAATCTGCTCAATGACCTGTGGCGCTATAACCCGGACAATGCCACGTGGACCTGGATAAGCGGCTCCGATGCGGTCCTTCAGGCCGGCACCTACGGCACAAAAGGCACGCCGGATGCCGCCAATGTGCCGGGCGGGCGTTATTCCAGTGCCGCATGGAGGGACAGCGCCGGATGCCTGTGGCTTTTCGGCGGCGTCGGCCTGGACAGCACCGGCAAAAAAGAGTACCTGAACGACCTGTGGCGCTATGCCCCCGACAATGACACATGGACCTGGATGAGCGGCTCCGACATTGCCGGGCAGCTGGGAACCTACGGCACCAAGGGCACGCCTGCCCCTGACAATGTGCCGGGCGCACGCTATGAAAGCGTCGCCTGGACGGACAATACCACCGGCGAACTGTGGCTCTTCGGCGGCTTCGGCCATGACAGCAAGAGCAAAGAGCGCTACCTGAACGATCTGTGGCGCTTTGACCCTGATAATGCCACGTGGACCTGGATAAGCGGCTCCGACAGGGGCGACCTGGACGGCACCTACGGCGATAAAGGCATACCGGATGAGGACAATGAGCCGGGATCCCGGTGCGCAAGCGTCGCCTGGAGGGACAGCGCCGGCGACCTGTGGCTCTTCGGCGGCTTCGGCTATAACTATCGCTATCTGAGTTACCTGAATGACCTGTGGCGCTATGACCCCGACACTAACCTGTGGACCTGGATGAACGGATCTGAGAAGGGCAACAAGAAAGGCAAATACGGCGCGCAGGGCCTGTCCTCGGAGAACAACGTGCCGGGCGCGCGCTATACCGGCTCTGCCTGGATGGACAGCGCCGGTGACATGTGGCTTTTCGGCGGCTATGGCCTGGCCGGCTCCGGAGGCGATGACCCGCTGAATGACCTGTGGCGCTATGACCCCGACACCAACCTGTGGACCTGGATAAGCGGCGCAGACACACCCAAAAAGCCCGGCATCTACGGCACACAGGGTGTGCCCGCAACGGCCAATGTGCCGGGCGCGCGCAATGGAAACGCCGTATGGGTGGACGCCTCCGGCAATCTGTGGCTCTTCGGGGGCCAGGCCTATGACAGCGCAAAGCTTGAGGACTATGTGAACGACCTGTGGCGCTTTGAGCTGCCCGCGGATGCGAACATGCGCATCTACAAGGCCACGGTTACCGCAGGCAAGACCGATACTGCCGACAGCATCACATTTTCGGGCTTTATGGATGCCGGGGAGGCCCCCTTCATCGCGGCCCCGGGCGGCGAGATCGTCATCTCCCTGTGGGCCGATACGCTTGTTGATCCCGCTGCCGCAACCTTCAGCTTCCCGATCAACGCGGCCACCTTCACCGGCGGAAAATACAAAAGCCCGAAGGCCGATACCGCGCTGAAGTTTTCCTATGACTGCGCGAAAGGCACGATGAGCTTCTCGGCCAAAAACCTTGATCTTACCGGGCTGCGCTGCCCGATAACCGTGACGGTTCAGATAGGCGCCTACGTCGCCCAGAGGATACTGCAGGAAGATGTCGTCAACGGCACAAAGCCATGCCCGCTGCCGCTTCTGATGGGCGTACTGGACACGCTGGATGTATCGAAATTCAAGGCCCAGCAGGGCTCAACGGCGGGCACCGATTATTTTGAAGCTTCCGGGACATTCACCGCGGCCGGCCCCCTTGCCACGGCGCAGCCGCTGGACATCGTGCTCGGGCCCGATATGTTCAGCGTGCCGGGCGCGGCGTTTCTTGTGAACAAGGGCGTCTACAGCTGCTCAAATGCCGACAGCGGCAGCGGACTGGTTACCGCCAAATTCGACACGGTCAAGTGCACCTTCTCGATCAAGGTCAAAAACACGACCCTGAACGGCAGCGGAAATGTCGCCTTCGGCATGGATCTGTTCGGCAATGCCCTGCCCCCTGACACGGTGACGCTGCCGTTTTAACGCTGCGTTCACACGACGGCACACCAGCGCCGGACCGGGGACGGGCAGCCGCTTCCCCGGTCCGGTTTTTTACCGGTCAACAGACAGCCGGGGCATGTTCTGCCGGAAGCTGACCCCGCGGAGCCTTTGAATAGATACACGGACCCGTCAGGGCCTTGTCATCGTCCCCGGCGCATGCTATCACTGGTACAGGTGATGCACTATGGCCCGCAAAGAAAAACGGGATCAGGCAAAAACACCGCACACGGCCTCTGAAGTACGCCGCGCCTGCGTTTTCCAGGACCGCCGCGCTATTTTAAAAAAAGTGCCCAGGCTCCGGAAGATAAAAAGCGGGTGCAGATAGCACCGCCCGGCGCAGCCGAAAACCGCTGCCGGAGGCAGCAGCAAACGCGTGAAGATCGCCCTTGTCAGCCCCTATACCCTGCCGCTTCCCCGCGGGAACAGCCTGACGGTGCAGCGCCTGCTTGAAGGCCTGCGCGGCCGGGGCCACAGCGTGCGCCTGTTCAACTGCACGGCCGACCAGCCCGAAGAGCTTGCGGCCTTTGCCCCCGACGTCGTGCACAGCCTGCACGCGGTTCACCCGCATGCATGGCTGCTGCGCAGCGGCGTGCTCGGCAGCATCCCGTGGATTGTGACCATGACCGGCACGGACTACACCACCGATGTTGCCGACGGCGCGCCCCATACGCTTGCCGAAGCGCAGGCGCTGATCGTGTTTCACGCCGAAGGAGCCGAAAAGGTTTCCCGGCGCTGGCCCGGGCTTGCCGAAAGGGTGCATATCATTGCCCAGGCGGTGCGGGTGCCGGAGCCGGATGCAGGCCTGCGCGAGCGCCTCCGCCGCGGCATGGGGATCGCAGCCGGTGAAACTGTCATCTTCATGGCCGCGGGACTGAGGCCGGTAAAAAATATCAGCTATGCGCTCGAGTCCTTTGCCCGGTTCCGGCAGACGTGCCCGCACTCCCGGATGTTGCTGGCCGGGCCGCTGCTCGACGAGGCTGAAAGCGCACGGGTACTCGCGGCTGTCGAAGGCAGTGAAGGATCGTGCTACCTGGGCGAGCTGCAGCACGGACGCGTGCTTGAGCTGATGCGGGCAGCCGATGTGTTCCTGAACACGTCCCTGCAGGAAGGCATGTCAGGTGCTGTCATGGAAGCCATGGCAGCAGGGCTCGCGGTTATCGCAACCGATATCGCGGGCAACCGCGCGCTCATCACGCACCAGCAAACGGGAATCCTTGTTCCCCTGCACGCGCCTGACGCCCTGGCCGAAGCCATCCGGCGGCTTGCCGCAGACCCGGCTCTTCGCAGGCGGCTGGGCGGGAGTGCCCGTCAGGCCATGGGGCTCCGTTTCGGATGCGAAGCTGAACTGCAGGCCCATGAAAAACTCTATGCCGGGATTATCGCGGCGTAGCGCGCCTTCAGGTTCCGCGCTGCCATATGGCGTGAAAGACGGTCTTCATGGTTTCGGCGATACCGGGGCTGACGATGGAGAGGCCGGCCGCCCCGCCTCCGGTTTTCATGAAAAAAACAACCGTGTCGTCATGCACCATGAATGAATGCCGGAAGTCGGCATCGGGGGGCAGGCTTCGCGTTTCGCGCACCTGCGGCCCGTCGCTGTCGCGGTAGCGCCGCATCATGGGCGTGTCCTCGACCAGCATCATTACTTTTATCCCCCGCTCGATCCGGGTGGGAATGTAGTAGCCGTCCTCGTAGGCCTGCGCGTAGGCGTCCATCAGGATTTCTGCCCGGCCCAGGTAGTAGATGACCCGTTCCCGGCTCTCCAGCGAACGCTCGGCTGCTTCGGTAAAGCCTTCGGCAGTGGTGATGTATTCAACCCGGGGCGCGCCGGCAATCGTTTGCAACAGTTCCTCCATCTCGTATCCTTTCTCGTTCCGTGTCATCATTCCCAGAAAACCAGCTCAGGCACGGCCGCAAGCATGTTGATCTGCCGGGCGAGCCCGTAAAAATGCAGCAGCCCCTGCTGAAGGTCGGGCTCGAAATCAAACTGCAGGGTTTCGAAATACTGCTTCAGAAACGCGGGCGTAAACGGCTCCCAGCGCGCGATCTCGGCCGCGATGGCATCGATGCCGGCGATGCTTTCCCGCAGCGAGGCCTGAAAGGCCCGCAGCACCCGGCCGACAGCCTCAGGGTGCTCGCGCGCGAAATCCCTGCGCACGGCCCACAGGGCATACACCATGCTGCGGCCGGTCATGGCGGACCACTCCCGTCCAAGGTCGAACACATGCCAGGGGCAGGGGCCGGCCATGATCCTCAGGGCGTCGTCGCCGATCAGCAGCGCGGCATCGGCCTCGCGGAACATCTCGCCCAGGTCCGGCGGGCTCTCGAAATAAACCGGGGCAACGCCGTAGCGATACTGGAGCACGAGCCGGGCCAGCACCTGCGAGGTGCGCGAGTTGCCGGCAAGGGCAACGGGGCGGCCGCCAAGCTCTGCGAGCGGCACCTTGCTGACCAGCACGATGCTCATGACCGGGCCGCGTGAACTGACCGCCATGCCGGGCAGCAGCAGCAGATCGTCTGCGTGGCGCGCGAACTCAATCGAAGGCACGGGGCTGATGTCGAGCCGGCCCGCGAGCAGGCGCTCGCACAGCTGGGCGGGCGTGTCCTTGCACAGGTCGATATCGAGCAGCAGCCCTTTCTTGACCAGCATGTGGTAGAGCGGCAGGCAGTTGAGAAACTGGATATGGCCGACCCGCGGGCGCATGACAGGGTTCCCGTAGCGCTAATACATTTTTTTCAGGGTTATGCCGCTATAATAAAACCGCAGGATGTCAAGCATGCTGCTGCCCTCCAGGGCCATGCCGCAGGCGCCCTGCTGGCACATGCCCACGCCATGGCCCCAGCCATGCCCGGAGAGCTCGACATTCGCGCCCTGCATTGTAATATCAAACAGCGTGCTTCGCACGACGTCGGGCCCGAGCAGGGCGCGAAACTCGGTCGCGCCCAGCGCAATCTCGCGGTTTTTTTTGTCCCGGATGCCAAGCGTCACGGCCCGCCCGCTCAAGCTGCGCTGCCGGACCCCGATGTCTGCGATCCGGCCGATGCGGTAGCCGCGGCTCTCAAGCAGTTCCTGCAGCGTGCGGGCGCTGAAACTGCGCTTCCAGGAATATGACGGCCGGTCAGCGCAGTACGGGCAGGCCGTGCCGCGCAGCGCCGCTGAATCAAGGTTCCAGACGACAAGCGCGTCCTCGGTATGGCCGCCGCAGCTGGCATGGAAAAAAGCCGGGATCGGATGTCCGTCGCTGACCATTGCCCTGCCCCGGGTACGCTTGATAGCCCGGCTCGTGCGCCAGCTTTCAGCGCTGCGGCCGCCGTACACCTGCGATAACACATCTGCGCTGACGTCGCAGGACAGGCCGGCGGCCTGCCCCATCCGGTACAGGGCATAGGTGCGGGAGGCCACGGCCTGGGCCTGCAGGGCGGCCATGGGCCAGGCCGCGGGAACTTCGCGCGGCAGAACCCCGGCCAGGTAGTCCTCAAGGCCGAGACGGTTGACCGCGCTCAGGCGCCCGCCTTCATCAGCCAGCACATCGAGATCGCCGCGGTACCATGTCAGGGTCTCACCCGTCCGCACGCCTACGCCTTTAGAGGCCCGAACGCGCACCGCGGCCGTTTCAAGCGGCCGGTCATCGATGCACAGGCGCTGTTCGCACACGCTGAGCGCGGCCAGGGTGCCGCCGCGGCCCGCACGCAGCTTTTTCCCGCTGGTGAGGTCGGTAAAACTGTACGCGCCCGCAAGGTTCAGCCGCACGGCATCGGCGTCGGTTTTGATCGCCACGCGGATAAGCGGCTGCTGCCGGGCGCACGCGCCGCAGCAGGCAATCACACACAGAACAACACTGATACGTCTCAGCATAGAACGCACACAACCGGCCGTTGCAGGCGGTTTTCAGGCCGCATTCAGTCTCCGAACAATCGCGCAACAGTGTATATCGTCTGACTTCCAAGTCAAGCCTAAAAGCCCTGAAAACCGTCCACGGCTGCCGCGCGATGCGCCGGGCGGACCGCTTGCACGCATGCCGCATTCGTGCTACTGTTGAGGCGCTCCTGAGACATTCACGCGAAGTGAGAGGGAACACCCGTGCAAACGCGTCTCAAAGACATCGACATGCACCTTGAAACCCTTGAACAGGCCCTGGCCCTGCTCGAAGAGGTCCTTGCGGAGCCGTTTTCAGCGCTGGTGCGCGACGCGGCCATCCTCCGGTTCGAGTATACGTTTGAGCTGGCCTGGAAGTTGCTCAGGCGGATCGCGCAGGTCGAGGGCCAGAAGGCCGAATCGCCCTGGCAGGCGATCCGCGCCGCAGCCGAGGCCGGATTGCTGCAGAATGTCGACCTGTGGTTTGAGATGGTCGAGTGCCGCAACAGCGTGACCATGACCTTCATGCCGGACATTTCCGACCAGGTGTTCAAGGCCGCCTGCAGCCTGCCCTCCATCCTCAGGTTCGTTGTCGACGCGACAAAGAAAAAATATTTCAACAAAACCTGAGCCCCCGGCAGCACGGCAATCAAAAGCCCGATGGGGCAGTGATCCGCCCCCGGGACCTGCGCATGACCGGTGAACCGGCATCGGATTCAATGAAACCGGGTTGACAGGCTGCCCCCGTTTTCCCCGCTGATGCTAGCCGTTCAGGAAGTTTTTTTTCTTTTTAACCTTTGGACGTGAAATCAGCACAATCAAAACGGCCAGCAGCGCAATGCCGATGCTGATGCCGACGACTTTCAGAGTCCGTGTTGAAATCTCTATGACATCCTTTTCACCGGCCGCGGGGGCCTCCTCCTTTTTGGTCTCAGCCGGGGCCTGCACAGACGGGGCCTGCACAGACGGGGCCGGTGCAACAGGCGGCGCTGTTCTGATAAGTTCGGTCAACCCTCGCGCCAGAAGGTCCTTTGTCTTTGCGTCGCGCACGTGACGGTTTTCACTCCCGAACACAACGGCAATGGCCCGCTGGTTTTTCCTGGCGGCAGTGGCTGCAATCGAAAATCCCGCAACCCGGTAATAGCCGGTCTTGAAGCCGTCGCAGCCGTCGAAATTGCCGAGCAGGTGATTGTGATTGCGCATGCCAAAGGGCTCGGCGGAATCGGCCCTGAACGGGCGCTCCTTGACCGAGGTGTAGCGCAGCGCGTCCCATTTCAGCAGTTCCCGGCAGAGCGTTGCAATGTCGCGGGGCGTGGAAATGTCGGCCTGCTGTCCCTTTCCCGGCGGAAGGCCGTGGACGGAATGAAATGTTGTATTAGTCATGCCGATTTCCCGGGCTTTTTTGTTCATGAGATCGACAAAGGCTTCTTTCGTGCCGGCAACATGCAGGGCAATGGCAACGGCAGCGTCATTGGCCGACTGCACCATGAGGGCATACAGGAGCTCATCAACCGTAAACTGCTCATTCTCCTTGAGGTAGACCTGAGAACCGCCAATTTTTGCGGCCTCCGCCGATATCGTTACCGTATCCTGCAGGCCGATGGCCTTGTTTTTTACATATTCAAGGACGATGAGCAGGTCCATAAGCTTAATGATGCTCGCGGGCGGGGCCTGTACATCGGGATTATCCTCAAAGAGCACCCTGCCGGATGCCGCATCAATGAGAATGGCCCCCAGGTATGGATCTTTCGAAAGGGCTTGTGAGTCCGTTTTCGTTGCGGTTTGTTTTCTGGCCGCCTGCGCAGGCGCTGCGATACATGCCGCAATCAGGAGAAATAAAAAGATGGATTTGTAATTTTTTTTCATGGACGTCCCCGGTTCATTGTTATCGTTTTATAGGACCTGCGTTGAACTTGGCAGACTATAAAGCAGGGGCGGGTATGCGTCAAGAATAATGTCGGCCCGCGGCGCGGGCGGGGGCGTCCAGTCAGCAACAACGGTGTGGTGACCTTTTTTCCGGCGCCGCCGCCGAGGCCGGATTGCCGGCAGGTCACGGTAGCGAAACGCAGTCACGCTCTCAAAGCTTGCCCAGTTTCTCAAGCAGCTTCAGCGCATGGAGGCGTATGCGGTCCATGACCTTACGGTCCTTGGGGATCATCCACTCCTGCTTGTCCGCCCCCATGATCGCCACGGCCCGCTCCGGGCCGGTGGTCAATAACGTTTTCGCCTCCGCCACCAGCGGGCTGCGCACGCTCCTGCGCTCCAATTGCGCCACACGGGCCCGCAGCATCACGAAGGTCTCGTAGTCCTCGGCCCCTTCCCGGACAGCCTCCATCTGTTTGGAGTCGGTGACCGCCCTCTTGCCGAGGAAGAGCGGGGAGTAGGAGAGGCGGGGCTGCGCGTAGGCATTCCACGAATTGCCCGCCTCGTCCCCAAACGCCCAGTAACAGGAGCCCTTGCCGCCGTATTTGAGGTTCAGCCAGAACTGCCCGCGCCAATAGGAAGCCGGATCCAGCAGCTTGGCCGGGCCCGAGCAGGAGTAGAACCACAACTCGCGCCCCGCCTGCCGCTGGGCCGCGAAGAAGTCCCGATACGGCTGCTTGCTGCTGAGAAAGTTGGTGGCGTTGGGCGAGAGGACGTCGGCGGTGGTGTACAGCTCCGGAAGGGCTTCCTCCGGTTCGGGATGGACCGGGTTGTTCCAGATGGTCATCTCCGGCTGCGCCGCGTGGATGGCCTTGGCCCAGGCGATGATGATCTGGTCCTGCTCCGTGCTGCGCGGTTCGTCTACGAGCAGGAGCATAATCTGGCGGGGCTTGATTCTCTGCGCCCGGGCGTGCCGCGCCCAGGCCGTGGCCCAGGCGCCGACCATCTTGTTGAAGCGGGGAGTGCCCATGGGTTCGCTGGCGAAGGTGTCCCGGACGCTGAGGAAAAGCCCCCAGTAAAGGGCATTCTTCCAGCGGCCCACCCATTCGTCCCAGGCCGTGAAGTCTGGCGGGGCGGTCATGTTCCCCTCCGCGTCGTACGTTCCGGGCGACGGCATGACCTGCGGGTTGCTCCAGGGCATGTTGACGCCATGACTGCGCAGGTTTTTAATAAGGGGCATCATGTTCTCAGCGGTCACGTCGTAATTGCCCTTATTGTTCGTTTCGTCCCATCCGCCGATGGCAATGCTGAACCGCCCGGGCATGGTGAGAGCGGCCACATGCAGGCGGATCGGCACCGCGACCGCCTCCTGACGCGGGCAACTGATCCGGAGAGCCGCCCGGTAGTCTCCTGCCGGCAGGTTCCGGGTGTTGAAATCCAGCCAGAACTGCCGCGTCATGCCGGCCGGGATCGTCGCCCACAGGCCACGTTCCGCCGGTTTCGGCGGAGCCAGCGCCGCTGCAACCGGCGTGCGCTGGCGCGTATCGGTGTACACCACCTCGCGGAGGCTAAGGTAGTCCGCCGGCCGGCTGAGGCCCGTTGCTTTGAGGGTCACCGTCATAGGCGCATCCGTCGCGTTGGTCACGTTGAGGACCTCGGCCCGATGCTCGCGGCGCATCATCTGCACCCTCAATCCCGATGGCCTGGCCGGCGGACTCTCCGGGGCCTGCAAAGGTTGCAGCATGTCGTACCGGTAGGCATTCCACACCGTCAGCCCCTGGAAGCCCCGGGCCCGCAAAAGCGGCGCATGCAGCGCATAGATGCGCTTATGCAAACGGTTGAGCGGCAGGATGGTGGTGGTGAAGTGCCTGGGCACGTCATTCAGGGCTTCGATCTCGCTGCGCAGCTTCCGGGCGCGCGTCCGCAGCACAGCCCGGTCAACGTGGTTGAGCCGGGCCGCTTCAATGCCCGCGGCGAGCCCCTCCAGGTCGGTACTCATCCGCCCCCGAATCAGCTCGATCACCTGCCGGCCGCGCCAGTATTCCAGCGGCGGCTCGGAGGTCTGCCGGCCCCGGGGCATCGCGCTGAGCCACGCCGGCTGACCGCGGTAGACCTCGACCTCATCCACGACGGTGTAGGGGACCTGTTCCACGACCAGCGCCACATAGCGCCCGCGTGTCCGCAAGCCGCCCGTCTGGTAACGGTGAAGGCGGTAGGGCCTGGGCGGCGGAGCCCCGCGCTTGTTCGACAGTGCCACCAGGTTCCCCGCCACGGTCCATTGCCTGCCGTCGTTGCTGACCATGATCCAGAGGCTGCCTGGCCAGGTGACGCCGGCCATGCCGGCGGCGGTGCTGAACGACACTCCCGCGATCGGCTCTACCTGCCCGAGGTCGATGGTGATGGCTGTGGGCCGCATGTGTGCCCAGCCCACCGTCGATTTCTGCACCCAGAAGTACCCCCGGGTATATTTGCCGTCCGTCAGCACGGTCCGGTTTGGATCGTCGGTACAGTCCGCGTAGTTCGGGTCAGGTTCCAGCGTATACGGCTTATTGAGCGCAATATTGGGTCCGGGCGGGGTGAACTCAGCCGGGGTCTCCGCATGGCATGCAACCGACGTGGCCAGGAATAAGGCCAGTCCCATGGTCAGTGCCGCTGCCGTGTGCATAGAGGCAATGCTCCTTCTTAGATCGCTTTGAGGCCGTGCTTCCCGGCATCGCCAAAGTAAAAATCCAGTTAACAGCATAAAAGGAGTTTGTCTCGGTTTGCGAAAAACCTTCTCTATCCGTACTGTGTACAGGAATCCCTGCTGGCATTGGAAGGAATGAGCCGGAAGAAAGCTATGAAAGCCTCATGGCGCAGCCCGCACGTTCAGTCTATCGCTTTGACAGGAACGTGCCTTGCGCCGGGCAGACTATAAAGCAGGGGCGGTTGTGTGTCAAGGGCAATGTCGGCCCGCGATGCGGGCGGCCGGGCCGGCACATCGACATGCGGAAGCATTTTCACTGTACCGGGGATGCCTTTTAAAAAAACCCGGCTGTCTGCCTGCGCATCCTCTCAAGGAGCGGATGCATCTTCACCTGCATGACGGCTGCCTCGACGTATTCCGCGCCGTATATCTCTGCGAGCCTCCTGTCCGTGACCGCCATGTGCCTGAGCCGGTCTTCCCGGGAGATGCTCGCCGATTTGCTGTGGAAGACAAAGGTGTGGGTGGCGATGGCAAGGCGAAAGCCCGCGCGAAGCGCCCGCAAACTGTAGTCGTTCTCCTCGCCGTAGAAGCGCTGGAAATTATCCTCGTCGAAGCGGCCTATTGTCGCTATGACCTCCCTCTTGATGCCGTAACAGAAGCCATGGACAAGGGGGACAATGGGAAAGAAGCGGGAGCAGCTCTGCTCTTCACAGGCCCGATCCATCCTTTCCACGCTCCATCCCCGGGGAAGTTCATTGACGGCAGTATTCGTCTCTGAACTTTTAATGCCCGGTACGGACTGCAGGCCGGCTGCATTGGAGAGCGGTCCCACTATTCCGATGTCCCTGCTGCGGAAGGCAAGGTCGGCGAGTTTGGCGGCCCACCGGGGGGCAACAATGGTGTCGCTGTTCAGGAGAATATGGAAATCGCCCGTGGCCGCGCCGAGCCCCCTGTTTGCGGACTTTGTATAGCCGAGATTTTCGCGGTTTTCCAGGAGAACGACCCGGTCCGTCTCGTGCGAGAATGAGCGCAGGTAGCTGCCTGTCTCTTCATCCGAGCAGTCGTTGACAATGATGATCCTCTCCTGTGCTGTCATGGCGTCGCGTACGGAGACGAGGCACCGCTGCGCGTACTCAAGGGCATTATGGACACATACAATGATATCGGTCCGTATGTTCGCGACCCTGGCCAGGCGCTCTTCCCTGACAGCAGAGAAGGACTGCGGATCGCAGGGAGAGCATCTCGCTCCAAGGGCCGTGACCGCGCCGTTGATGGACAGACGTTTCATCTCTTCGTGATGGTAGAAGTCGAAGCCGGAAGACTCGTAGGCTGAGATTCCCCTGGGAAGAAGATCGAGAATACGCGGTGAGCGCGCGTGCAGCACATAACCGAGGGCTATCTGGTCCCGGCAGCTGTAACGGTCCACCTGCTGCCACCACAGGCAGAAGGCATCCTCGAGATCGGAATCGTTAAGGTTGATTATCATGCAGTTGGTCTCATACATCCCCCCGTGGCCGGGGACGCCTTCTGAAAGATAGGCCAGCACCTGCCTCACCACGTTCCCGGCAGCGTCCTTCCCGCACCGCAGGCATTCTATGGCTTCCTCATAGACACAATCGCGATATTTATGAGGAATCATGCCCGCCTGGCTGCCGGAGGATTCGACGCTGCGGACACGGTCTGTTACGGATTCTTTAAAGGACAGGTTCCCGTCAACCCACAGTGCCCACTCGTAGTCGGGAAACAGGTCGAAGGGATGGAGCTTCACGTAGCGGGCCATGCGGACCGGGTCAGGATGGTAAAAGGGGGACGGCACTATTTTCCAGACACCGCAGGTTTCCCGTTCCCTGTCAGAGAAGCAGACATAGTCCGCGTTGATGTCGGGTGTTTCCACCGGCAGTAATTCGTCATAGTCCCCGAAGAGGGCGGTGTATACAACGATCCGCCGTTTCCCCTGCCCGAAAAAATTGGTATAGCCTGCAATCCGCTCAAGAGCGTCCCTGCCAAAAGCAATGGTCCGCCCGGCCCCGGGACGGCCCCGGCGAAAAAGGGCCCTGCGTACCATGCGGAGCGGCTTCGTCAGCTTCCATGACAGGCTGGATTTCATGTGCGCGAGCTCCCGTTCCAGCTCGCGCCTGCCCCGCTCCAGCTCATCGGAGAGCCTGGTCAGCACGTCTCGGGCTAGCCTGTCGTTATCTTTTCCATGTTCCATTCTAATACCGACACCATCTGCGGTTTGAGGCCTGCCAGGCCCTCACCGTCTTTCTGTATGGTTTTTTGCAGGAAGAGATTGACAATACCCTGCTCGCGCCACAGGCGTTCGTCAACCGTCGGTTCCCAGTGCGCATAGGAGGCCCTGGTAAGTGCCCTGACATGCCAGGCCTGCCGCTGCGCATCCCCGGAAACTGCCACGCAAACCCTGTTGCCGCGCTCCCGGTCCCTGAAGAATACATAGGCCCTGTCATCGGGACCCACCAGGACCCTGGGCCGGCTGACGGGAATGGCTTTCGTTCCCCTGCCGCTGAGAGAAAAGGGGGTCTTGCGTTTCCCGGCCTGGACCTCGCGCCAGCGGGTCCCGTCGTGAAAGACAAGGCTGAACTGCGGAACCCGTGTGCCTTCTTTCCTCCAATAGGTCGCGATTATCGGCCTGCAATTGCTGTCCGCGGCCATCGAGGTCTGGTTGATAAGCTCACTGCCCTGGGGGATGGTCCAGGCGCGTTCGCTGTTTTCAGCCAGAAACGGCAGCGCACGGGCATTGCCTGATGAGTCGTACCAGCGGCGGCCCCCGTCAGGGGAACAGGCATAGCAGATGTCATGGTTCGTTGCAACATCACTGCTCTCGCGCCAGCACCACGACAGATGGAGTGCTCCCCTGTGGTCAATGGCCAGATTGTTCGTATAGGCATTGCGCCGGCCTTCACCGCTTACCAGGGGATGATGGAGAGCCGACCAGGTCCTGCTCTTCAGGTCGAAACGGTTCAGCATGACATCGCCGCAGCCGCTCTCTCCATGACGATAGAGGAAGAGCAGCGACCCGTCGGACAGGGTATAAAACTGGGGATAGGACACCCTGTTCTCATGAAGGCCCGTCATGGGAAGCTCTTCCGTCATCTCCAGGGAGCCGGGCTCCCTGGACCGGCAGTACCGCAGCTTCCTGTCATGCATATCCCAGGCCATGTGGATGATGCCCCCGCCGTCGATCCCGATGCTGATGCCGTTATGCGCATCCCATGGATTGCCCCTGTACCCCGTGTTCCTGACAGTCCACTGCGCTGAACCGAGGGCCCGTTTGCCCAAAAGCACGAAACCTTCACCATCATAGAAGGCGATGTACTGGAACCCATCATGAGACGTGAGCGAACTCTGTCTGAAAATGCCCGTATTGACCGTGTTCCCGGCCCATCCCCTGCAGACCGGTATAATGGTAACCCCCTCTAGTGGCCTGGTGCCATCACGAAAGACAAAAAAGATAATCCCGAAAGGAACGAGGAGAAGTATGAGTATGAATGCGAATAGGAGCGTCATGTGGCTGGATGTCCCGTCCTGCGCAGTATCTTCATGGCTGCCGCAGTGCCTGTCACACAGCTATCGACAGGCCGATGGGGCAGTGGTCCGAGCCCGGCACATCAGAGAGGATCCAGGCGTTTCTGACCTGTTTTTTCAGGTCATCGCTGACGAAAAAATAATCGATTCTCCAGCCGATATTGCGCTCCCGCGCCCGGGTCTTGTAATCCCACCAGCTGTACCGGCCCGGCTCGGCGCACTTCAGACGGAAGGTGTCGATGAAGCCCCCGGCAAGGAAAGCGTCGATCCAGGCGCGCTCTTCAGGCAGGAACCCGGAAACACCTTCATTTTCCTTCGGCCGTGCAAGATCGATTTCACGGTGGGCCGTATTCACATCGCCGCAGATGACAAGCCTGCTGCCGCGCGCCCGAAAGCGCCGCGCACAGTCGAGAAAGGCGTCGTAAAAATCCATCTTGTAGCGCAGCCGCTCACCTGATGCCTTGCCGTTGGGGTAATAGATCGAAAACAGCACAAACGCGGGATACTCGGCAATCAGGATGCGGCCCTCGCTGTCAAAGCGCGGATCACCGAAGCCATACTCAACCTTCGTCGGCTCCTGCCGGCTGTAGATGGCAACCCCGCTGTAGCCTTTTTTTTCGGCTGAACTGAAAAAACTCCTGTACCCGCTGACGCTTAAGAGCTCTTCAGGAAGCTGGTCGGGCGATGATTTGGTCTCCTGCAGGCAGAGTATGTCGGGCGCTTCCTGCCGGAACCACTCCAGAAAGCCTTTTTTATGCACGGCCCGCAGGCCGTTGACATTCCAGGAAATAAGCTTGAGCGTGCGCATGGCGCTGAAATCCTCCCGCCGGGCAGTGTGCATCGGGTCCGGACGCTACGGCGCCTGACAGTTGAGTGCCGTACCCGTAATCGCTAGGTGCGTATCATTGAATCCCTGAAGGACACATACAGCGTCAAGCCGCCGGCCAGGGAGACCAGGATAATGGCAGCAGCGGCCAGCGGGGGCGCTATTCCCCACAGCACGCCGGTCAGCGCGCCGCCGATAAACGAACCGACATTTGTCAGCGCGTTATATGCGCCGGTCACGGTCCCCCGGGTTTCGGCTCCGACCATGTTCGTTATGGTCGCGGGCACAAGCGTGCTCTGAATCATGTAGCTGACAAAGAATACTATCGAAGCGGCGAATATCGCCGGTACGGTGTCGGCCAGGAACAGCAGCCCCGCAAGCACGACCAGGCAATATGAGCCCAGCAGCAGCGTTTTGGTTTTGCCGGCGTCAGCCGCTTTCGTTGCCGGGCGCATCACCGCCATGCCGGCGATCACGGCGGGTACAAGAAAAATCCAGGTATCCTCGCGCGTCATGTGCTTTGATATCAATTGCGGCAATATATAAAACACGGCGACGAGAATATAGTTCATGATCATGCCGGACGCATACAGCGGCAGGAGCCCGGGTGTTTTCATCGCCGCGAGGTATTCCCGGGCGTTGAAAGCAACGGGCTCAGGC
>CAIRTM010000109.1 GCA_903881505.1 uncultured delta proteobacterium
CTACTACTCATCCCCGATCCCAGGGCAGACCACGAAGATCCGTTCCATTTGGCAATGTAGTTTGCGCTCACGCCACCGGCAGTCGTAAAATCACCTCCTGCATACAGATTGCCCGAAGCGTCAAAGACAAGGGCTCTTACAAAGGTATTCATCCCCGATCCCAGGGCAGACCACGAAGATCCGTTCCATTTAGCGATATATTTTGCGTTTGTGCCTCCGGCGGTAGTAAAAGAACCCCCCGCATACAGATTGCCCGAAGCGTCAACGGCAAGGGCGTAGACCCAACTGTTCATACCCGATCCTAGGGCTGACCAGGTTGATCCATCCCATTTAGAAATACGGTTTGTGATCCCGCCACCGGCGGTCCAAAAATACCCCCCCGCATACAGCGTGCCCGAAGCGTCAACGGCAAGGGCGTAGACATCATCGTTCATCCCCGATCCCAGGGCAGACCAGGCCGTACGGTTCCATTTGGCAACGTGGTTTGCGGTCGCGCTGCCTGCGCTAGAAAACACCCCCCCTGCATGCAGATTGCCCGAAGCGTCAACGGCAAGGGCTTCTACATCACCATTTACATCCCCTAGGGAAGACCACCACTTGCCGTCCCATTTGGCAATTTTGTTTACCGTCACGCCCCCGGCGGTATAAAAAGCACCCCCCGCATACAGATTGCCCAAAGCGTCAACAGCAAGGGCATTTACATCACCATCCATCCCCGATCCCAATCCCAGGGCAGACCACGAAGATCCGTTCCATTTGGCAATATAGTATGCGTTCACGACCCCGGCGGTCGTAAAAGCACCCCCCGCATACAGGATGCCGAATGAGTCAACGGCAAGGGCGTATACATAATTATTCATCCCCGAACCCAGGGCAGACCATGACGAGCCGTTCCATTTGGCAATACTGTTTACCGTCACGCCCCCGGCGGTCGTAAAACCGCCTCCCGCATAGAGATTGCCAGCTTTGTCAACGGCAAGGGCGGATACACTACCGTTCATCCCCGATCCCAGGGCTGACCACGACGTGCCGTTCCATTTGGCAATGCTCTTTACCGTCACGCCCCCCGCGGTCGTAAAACTGCCCCCCGCATACAGATTGCCCGAAGCGTCAAAGGCAAGGGCGAAGACACCACCAGTCATCCCCGATCCCAGGGCTGACCAGGCCGTACCGTCCCATTTGGCAATACGGTTTACCGTCACGCCCCCGGCGGTCGTAAAACTGCCCCCCGCATACAGATTGCCTGAGGCGTCAACGGCAAGGGCCCATACATAATTATTCATGCCCGATCCCAAGGCTGTCCACGATGTGCCGTTCCATTTGGCAATATAGTTTGCGCGTACGCCTCCGGCGACCGTAAACCGCCCCCCCGCATACAGATTACCCGAAGCGTCAACGGCTAGGGCGTATACAACTGAGTCCACACCCGGGATGCCCGGACTGATTGATTCCCAGTCCTCATCAATAATGGTCGGGTCGATGGTGACAGGGTATTGGGCATCGCGCGCGGCAACAACAATGTGGAACTCTTTGCCATTTGCGGACGGCGCTTCCATTCGGGCTTCCAGTTCCTTGCCACTTGCATCCGTGACATGCAGTCGGCTGTAGGCAAGCCTGCGGCCAGAATCAAGGGTCAACACCATACTGTTCGGAGACTTTGCATTGGCACTCACGCCGGCATCGCGCACGGCAAGGCCGAGTACAAGTTCTGAGGTTCCTGCTTCTGGTGCGGCCTTGACAATAAAATCCTGCCGTATGCCGTCGGATGATGCCGTAAAACGCTCACTCACTAGGCCGCGATTGAGAACCACTGAGCCGTCTGCGTCGGTGCGGATTGTTTCTTTTGCAGTACTGTCAAGAGTCGAGCCGTTGAGCGCAACCGGCACAATCTTAAAACTGCCCAAGCCTTCCTTCTTCGCAAGCGATGTTACGGTGAGCCCTGCCGGTGTCACCTCGGCCTCAAGGGCCTGCATCTTTGCGGTGAGTTTGTATCCCGTATTGGTTGCAACAGGGCCTGAATCTTTCGCGCCGTAGCGCTGGTCGACTTCGGCGCCGAGCTTGTTCATGGGGATGGCGATGTCCTGCCTGCCCTGAACCTGGGCGTTTTGTTCCTGTTGTGATGTACGGGGCAAGGCTTCGTCCGGGCCAGACCCATTCGTGGACTCAGACACGATTGCCAAACATATAGTCGGCATCACAAACCAGATCAAACATGCCATCAGCCCCGCAAGGATGTGTTTGCCCATGCAACCCCCCATGTGTGTAAGATCTCTGACCGCTTTATGTTGAAAAAAACGTTATTGTGTTCAGAAACTTTGAACAAAATATTAAAATAAATTTAAAACGTCAAATGAAATTGTATGCTTAACTGTTGTGCGAAAATATATGGCTTAATGGCTCAATGTAATTGATATAATTAATTTATTATGTTTGGGTGGGGGGGTAGGAATTAAAATGGCGGAAGGACAGGGATTCGAACCCTGGAAACGACGTTAGCCGTTTAACGGTTTTCGAGACCGCCGCCTTCGACCACTCGGCCATCCTTCCGCAGCGGGGTTGTGCAACAGGGGCACATTATAAGCGATTTGGAGGATATTACAAGAATATTGTGAGCGGCAGGCAGGACACGGGCGGTTTTCTGGCATGTATTTTTTTACCGCCGCCTGTTTTTATTGTCATCTCGACCCCTTCGGCTGCGCTCAGGGCATGCTCCGGGAGAGACCTTGAACTGCAAGGAAAGATTTCTCAGCCGCTCTGCTCCTTCGAAATGACAGCCTGGCTGCATTATTTAGATTCATGCCCTACAATGTTTTGATGTTCGCGCCGAGCTGCTGCATGGATGCGACGAATGAGGGGTAGGTAACGGCGACGGCTTCGGCCGTGTCGATTGTTGTTGTGTCTGCGGCGCGCAGCCCGGCAATTGCAAGGGCCATCACCACCCGGTGATCGTGGTGACCGTGAAGGTGTGTTCCTTTAAGTGGCGAGGCATCAAGAACAAGCCCGTCCGGCAGCTCGGTGACGCGGGCGCCCATCTTTGCCAGTTCCTGCGCCATGACAGCGATGCGGTCGGTTTCCTTGACCCGCGCCTGGGCCACGTTGGTGAGCATGGTGCGGCCTTCGGCACAGCAGCCCATGACCGCAAGGCAGGGCAGGGCATCGGGTGTTGCATTGATGTCAAGGCGGCAGCCCTTGAGGGAGCCGCCCCGCACGCGAATGCCCTCAGGCGTTTCGCTGATGCCAGCACCCATCTGTTGAAGGTAGTCGACAATCGCCTTGTCGCCCTGCACGTCCTGCAGGTCCAGCCCGTCCAGGTATACGTCCGAATCGGTGAGCGCTGCCGCGCACAGGGGGAAGGCGGCCGATGACCAGTCAGCGGGAATCGTTTTCTCGAACGCGCGGTAGCGCTGGCCGCCGGGCACGATAAAACGGGTGTAGCCTTCACGTGTGCATCGTATTTTCTGTTCATCGAGCCAGGAACAGGTCATGTCGATGTAGGGCAGCTCGGATGGATTTTCAACGATGATTTCAGTCTGCCGGGGAGCAAGCGGGCAGGCGATCAAAAGGCTTGAGACGTACTGGGATGATTTTGATGCGTCAAGCGCCACGCTGCCGCCTTTCATGCGGCCGCTGATTGCAAGCGGGGGGGAGCCCTCCCGGCCGTTGAAGCTGACGGTGCAGCCGAGGTTCTGCAGACAGTCGGTCAGGGCCTGCACGGGTCGGCTTTGCAGTGAGGCGTCCCCGGTGATTTCTGCCGGGACTCCGAGGGCTGCCAGCACTCCCAGGGTCAGGTTCGTCGAGGTACCGGAATTGAGCATATCGAGCGTGGCGCGGGGACGGGCGGGTGCAGCGCCGAACCCGGTTATCTCGAGGCGGTCGTCGAACTCATTGATGCGCGCGCCCAGCGCCCGGCAGGCATTGATCACGGCGCGCGTGTCTTCCGACACAAGCGGGCGGCGCAGAACTGATGTTCCTTCAGCCAGAGCCGCAATCAGCACGGCCCGGATCGTATGCGATTTTGACGCGGGGATGGTGATGCGCCCCTGAAGGCGCTTTGCCGGCTGCACCTGCAGGATCATGACAGGATCTTCCTCATCAGGTCCGGGTCGGGTTCAATGCCGGTCCACAGGCGGAACTGTTCGGCCGCCTGGCTGATGAACATTTCGAGACCGGAAATTACCGTACAGCCGTTTTGGGCGGCCCTGCGCAGCAATAACGTCTCGGGCGGGTTGTACACACCGTCGAAGACGATCACATCATGCAGCTTTTCGGCTGGCAGCGGCATTTCGTCAACGTTCGGGTGCATGCCCACCGATGTCATGTTCAGGAGAACATCGGTTTCAGCCGGGTTGAAATCATCGAGCGCGCCTGCTTCACAGCCAAGCTCGCGGGCGATTTCCTGCGCCCGTGAAACCGTGCGGTTGAGTATGGTCACGCGCGCGTCCTGTTCCATGAGAGCGGCCGCCGCGGCCCTGGCGGCGCCTCCGGCGCCCAGCAGCGCAGCGCGTTTGCCTTTGAGCGCGGTCCGCTGCAGAAGCGGCCGCACGATGCCGGCCGTGTCGGTGTTGCAGCCCAGCAGGCGTCCCTTCAGGTTGACCATAGTGTTGACCGCGCCGATACGCTCGCTGATTGCATCGCGGGCATCAAGGTATTGTGCTACAGCCTGTTTGTGCGGCATGGTGATGCTGAAACCGCCAAGCACGCGGCCGAAGCTGCCCATGAAGTCGTCCACATCATCGACGAGAAAATTCAGGTAGGCCATGTTCAGGCCGTAGTGCCGGAACAGCCGGTTAAACAGAATATAGCCCCGGCTTTTGCTGACCGGGTTGCCGATCAGGCCGAAAAGCCGGGTGTCGCGGTTCAGCCGTTCGCAGCCGTACACGGAGCGCATGACTTCTGCCGGTATCTGCCCCGGCGCAGACTCTTTGCCCTGAGCAAGGCTGCCAAAGGTAAGCAGCGCTCCGTATGCAGGGGCCAGTATCCTGCTCACCTCGCCCTTTTCGCCCATGCAGATGCCGATTATGCCGCGGTCGGCAGCGCGTATGAGCTCGAGCATGCGCAGGTTGTCCGAGATGCGGCCGGCATGGGCCGCGATTTTGACCACATCGGCCCCGGTCGCGGCTATGTCGCGGTAGAGGGTGCTCAGGTCAGCCGGCGTTTCAGCATAGTTGTGGCTGGAAACAATGATACGGGTTGCGCCTTTGATGCTTTGCAGGCGCGGCAGGGCATGCCAGCCCATGTTGCAGTCGATGTACTCGGCGCCGAGTGCGATGGCCTGCTCGAACAGGGCACGGCGTTCGGCATCGGTGCCGGTGAATACGCCGTTTTCTTCGCGCGGGGTAATGGTCACAATCACCGGACGGGGACGCTGCGCGAGCAGCAGCGGCAGATCAGCATCTTTGATATGGTCGAGGCGCAGCTCGATCATGTCGGCAAGCGGCGCAGCCGCCTGCATGTCGCGGAGTGCTTCAGCAGTGGTTTTTGCGGTAATCGGAATACAGATCATATAATATTGAGCGATTGCGCCTGCGCTTCCCCTGCCCGGTAGATACTGCGGTGATTGTAGGCAATCGGTTTGCAATTGTCAATCATGCGGAGGAAGTTAGCGCTTGTGTCGCCTGTTTGCTTCATGGTATATTTTAAAAGTTTATAATCCGCCTTTTGCAACAGGGCAGGGAGCCATTGTATGCAGCCAAACATGCGAATCGGAATCGGCTATGATGTCCACTGCCTGGTCGAAAACCGCCCTCTGGTGCTGGGCGGTGTGACCGTTCCCCACAGCCGCGGCCTGCTGGGGCATTCCGATGCCGATGTTTTGCTGCACGCCATCAGCGATGCCGTGCTGGGCGCGGCAGGGCTGGGTGATATCGGCCGGCATTTTCCCGATACCGACCCGGCCTGGAAGGGCGTTGACAGCCGCAAGATACTGGCGACCGTATGTGAACTGGCCCGCGACAAGGGCTATGTGTGCGTGAATGTCGATGCGGTCGTAGTCGCCCAGAAGCCGAAGATTGCCCCGTACATGGGCGACATGCGCATCAATGTGGCCGAATGCCTCGGCATACCGGTTGAGGATGTCAACATCAAGGCGACCACCACCGAGGGCCTGGGGCCCGAGGGCCGCGGCGAGGGCATCTCGGCCCAGGCCGTTGTGCTGATGATGAAGATATAATACGGGCTGCGGCTCCGGCCCTGCAGCCGTGAAAGGTTGACCATGACGCTTAAAATATACAATACCATGACGCGCAGACGGGAAGAATTCGCGCCGCAGCAGCCCGGCAAGGTCGGCATGTACGCCTGCGGGGTGACGGTGTATGACCTGTCGCATATCGGGCACGCGCGCGCCATGGTGGTATTCGACGTGATCCAGCGCTACCTGCGCACGCTCGGCTATGACGTCACATTCGTGCGCAACTATACCGATATTGACGACAAGATCATCAACCGCGCCAACGAGGAAGGCGTTGCCTGGAATGTGATCTCGGAGCGCTATATCGCAGAGTTCGACCGGGACATGGCAGCCCTGGGCATCCGGGCTCCCGATTACACGCCGCGCGCAACCGATCATATCCCGGAAATGCTCTCGATGATCTCATCCCTGATCGAGCGCGGGCATGCCTACGTTGTTGAGGGTGACGTGTATTTCGACGTGGCAAGCTTCAAACAGTACGGCAAGCTCTCAGGCAAGGACACAGAGAGCCTGCAGTCCGGCGCGCGCGTTGATGTCGATGACCGCAAGAAAAGCCCGCTTGATTTCGCGCTTTGGAAGGCCGCCAAACCGGGCGAGCCGTTCTGGGAAAGCCCCTGGGGGCACGGACGTCCGGGCTGGCATATCGAGTGCTCGGCCATGAGCCAGAAATATCTGAGCGAGACCTTCGATATCCATGGCGGCGGCATGGACCTGGTGTTTCCGCATCATGAAAACGAGATCGCCCAGGCCGAATGCACCACGGGCAAACCGTTCGCGCGCTACTGGCTGCACAACGGGTTCGTCAATATCGACAAGGAGAAAATGTCCAAGTCGCTCAAGAACTTCAAGACCATCCGCGACGTGCTGGCCGACTATCATCCCGAGGTGATCCGCCTGTTTCTCCTGACCAGCCAGTACCGCAGCCCGGTCGACTTTTCGGCCCAGAACCTGGCCGAAGCCCAGGCCGGGCTTGACCGGTTTTATGCCCTGCTCCAGGATGTGCAGGATGCCTCGCGTATGTATGACGGCGATCCGCAGACAGACGAGGAACGCAGGGCGCTTGAAGCCGTTGGGGAGTTCCCAGCGAAATTCAGGGCCGCGATGGATGATGATTTCAATACGGCCCAGGCGCTCGGCCATCTCTACGGCCTGACAAGGACGCTGAATGCGGCCGTTCACAGGCCGGGCCAGGAAACCGGCGCGTTCTCGCGCCGTCTGGCCGATGCGGCCTGCGCGGTGTTTCGGGATGCTGGCAGCGTGTTCGGTTTGTTTCAGGCCGATCCCGCGCAGTATTTCGCCGTCCGCAAACAGGACGGCATCAGCACGGCAGGCCTCGGAGAGTCAGACATCCAGCGACTGATCGACGAGCGCCTTGAAGCGCGCCGCCAGAAGAACTGGGCGCGCGCCGATGAAATCCGCGACGAGCTGGCCGCAAAGGGTATTGCCCTGAAGGACAGCCCGCAGGGAACCGAGTGGACCGTGAAATAATATGCCTTGCCTGAACATGCCCCGCCGATCCAGCCGTTGTAACGTGTGTGCAGTGTTGTCCGATGATGTTTAAGCTGGTTTCAGACTATACGCCCTGCGGCGACCAGCCGCAGGCGATCGAAAAGCTCGGCAGCGGCATTGTGAGCGGCGCCGCCCACCAGGTGCTGCTGGGCGTTACCGGCTCCGGAAAGACCTACACGGTCGCCAATGTCATCGCGCGCGTGCAGCGTCCCGCCCTGGTGCTTGCCCCCAATAAAACCCTTGCAGCGCAGCTCTACGCCGAGTTCAAGGAGCTGTTTCCCGAAAACGCAGTCGAGTATTTCGTCAGCTACTATGACTACTATCAGCCCGAGGCCTATGTGCCGTCCTCGGACACCTATATTGAAAAAGACTCCTCCATCAACGAAGAGATCGACCGGCTGCGGCATGCCGCGACGTCGTCCCTGCTGCAGCGCCGCGACGTGATCGTGGTTGCGAGCATTTCCTGCATCTACGGGCTGGGATCGCCCGTGGAGTACAAAGGTATGCTCGTGCTGATCCAGGACCGCGCCGACATCCAGCGCGACCAGCTGCTGCGCGCCCTGGTGGACATCCAGTATGAGCGCAATGACGCCGACTTCCACCGCGGCACGTTCAGGGTGCGCGGCGATGTGGTCGAGATTTTCCCCGCCTACGAGGAGAACTGCGCGCTGCGGGTCGAGTTCTTCGGCGACAGCATCGACTCGATCAGCAGGATCGACGCCCTGACCGGCAGGGTGCTGCAGCGCCTGACCCATATCCATGTCTACCCCAACAGCCATTATGTCACCACGCGGGACACCATCAAGCGCGCATCAGACGACATCCGGGTTGAGCTGCGCGAACAGATCGCCCGTTTTGAAGCTGACGGCAAGCTGATCGAGGCGCAGCGCATCCGTGAGAAGACCCTGTTCGACCTTGAGATGCTTGAAACCATGGGCTACTGCAACGGCATCGAAAATTACTCGCGCCACCTTGACGGCCGCAGGGGCGGCCAGCCGCCCTGGGTGCTGCTGGACTATTTCCCGGATGATTTCATCGTGTTCATCGACGAGAGCCATATCGGTGTTCCGCAGATCCGGGGCATGTACAACGGCGACCGCTCGCGCAAGCAGACCCTGGTGGACTACGGGTTCCGCCTGCCCTCGGCCCTCGATAACCGCCCGCTCACGTTCGAGGAATTCAGCGCCAGGGTAAAGCAGATCGTCTATATTTCAGCCACCCCGGCGGAATATGAGCTGCAGCAGTCCGGCGGCCGGGTGGTCGAGCAGGTCATACGGCCGACCGGTTTGATCGATCCGGCCATTGAGGTGCGGCCCGTTGCCGGGCAGGTTGACGACCTGCTCGGGGAGATCCGCAAGCAGGTCGAAAAGGGCGAGCGCACGCTCGTGACCACGCTCACCAAGCGCATGTCCGAGGACCTCACTGAATACTACAGGGAACTGGGCGTGCGGGTAGAGTACCTGCACTCCGAGGTCGATACGCTCGAGCGTATCAGGATAATCCGCAGCCTGCGCCTGGGCGAGTTCGACGTATTGATCGGCATCAACCTGCTGCGCGAAGGGCTTGACCTCCCCGAGGTTTCGCTCGTTGCCGTGCTGGATGCCGACAAGGAGGGTTTTCTGCGCTCGGAGCGCTCGCTGATCCAGACCTGCGGCCGCGCCGCGCGCAATGTCGACGGCCGCGTGATCCTGTATGCCGACGTGATGACCCGCAGCGTCAGCGCCACGGTGCAGGAAACCGAGCGGCGCAGGGCCCTGCAGCAGGAATACAACCGCGCGCACAATATCACTCCGGCCACCATCAGGAAGTCAATCACCAGTATTCTCTCCACCGTGTATGAAAAGGACTACGTAACCGTGCCGGTCGCGGCCGAGGAGCATGCCGCCTATCACAGCGTGAAGGAAGCCCAGGCCGAAATCAAAAAACTGAAAAGGCAGATGCTTGAAGCGGCCCGCGAGCTTGAATTTGAAAAGGCGGCCGAGCTGCGCGACCGGCTGCACGAGCTTGAAAAAGCAATGCTGGTGATGTGTGACGCTTCAACGTAGGCCCGTGTTCGAAAGCGTTGCTTTGCCCGGCTGGAATCGTTGCAGGTTTTTTTCCGGCAGGGACAGCGCGCAAAGCCGTCCCCGGATTTCGTGGGGAGTGTTCCCGCCGGATCGATGGTGATCACATGATGGTTTAATACCGGGAGGCCGCACTTGGGGTGGGATCTATCCATGTGCCTGCCGGGGGCGCGGCCGGAAATTCGACGGTTCGGGCGTCCGGTTTCGGTTCGGCAAAGCCTTTGAGGAGCAGCTTTGTCGCTTCAGCGTCGCGAACCTTTCTGTTGCGGCTGCCCATCACGACTGCAAGTACGCGCGAGCCGTTTTGGGATGCTGTCGCGGCGATTGAAAATCCCGCCGCGCGGTAATAGCCGGTCTTCAGGCCGTCGCATCCGGGAACGCTTTGCAGCAGGTGGTTGTGGTTGCGCATGATGTAGCCGTCATTGCGGAACGGGCGGGTTTCAGTTGAGGTATAGCGCAGGGTCGCATCATGCCGCAGCAGTTCGCGGCACAGCTGGGCGATATCGCGGGGGGTCGTTGTGTCCGGCTTCTGGCCGCGCGCGGGCGGGAGCCCGTTCGGGGAATGGAATTCGGTGCTTGCCATGCCCAGCTCGCGCGCGCGGCGGTTCATGCGTTCAACGAAGGCCTGTTTGCTGCCGGCGACATGCTTGGCGAGGGCGAACGCCGCATCGTTTGCCGACTGGAGCATCAGGGCATAGAGCAGATCTTCAACGCTGAATTTTTCGCCCCGCCGCAGGTTCACCTGTGAGCCTCCCATAGCCTCGGCCTCAGCGCAGGCGGTGACTTTGTCACTGAGCGAGATCTGATGGTGCTCAATTGCTTCAATCACGAGAAGGAATGTCATGAGCTTGGTCAGGCTGGCCGGGTACAGGCGCGCGTCGGCATTGCGCTCGAACAGGACTTTTCCCGAGCCGGTATCGATCAGCAGCGCTGCGGCATAGGGGTCCTTTGAAACTACCGGGATGGGCGCGCGGGCGGCAAAGGACGGCAAAGCGGTGCAGGTGATTGCGATGATGCTGAAGAGAACCATACAGGCCCGTGCTGCTCGCTGTTCCATTATATCTCCCTGTGTACATGCATAAAATACGGGCAGTATAAAGTTAAAGCGGGGGCATGTCAAGGCAGTCGGTCAGCGCAGGATGCCTTTGCTGCGCACGTCGGGGTGATATGGATTTGTCGGGAAGGATTTGAAAAGGTGGGGTGAGTGAAGGGGTTCGAACCCTCGGCCTCCAGGGCCACAACCTGGCGCTCTAACCAGCTGAGCTACACCCACCACAGAAGAATTTTGTATTATAGCCGGATTTCAAAAAAAATCAACGGGCTTTTTTCTTTGCCACAGGACTTGGGTCGCATGAGGGGTTGATTCAGTCGCCTTGTGCGAGTTGTGCCCGCGGGCAAGCCGATTAGAGCACATTAATGTTGTTCTATCCGGCAGTGGTTTGCAACCCCAGGAGATTGCCGCGGCCTTTCCATCCGCAGCAATCTGCTGCGGAGCACGGGACGGCCTCGCAATGACAGGCGCAAAAAAGCATTATTGATTAACAACGTTTTGTCATTGCAAATGACGTGAAGCAATCGCACCTTTTCAATGCTCGCGCACGGGGAAAATGCATGCCGGTTCTGTCTGTCGCCATGCAAACATACATGCGTTTTGCATCCCGGCTTGACAAAGCAGTTTAAGTTGATACAATACATACCGACTGGTCGGAATTTATTGGGTGTCGCCATGGCTGTGAACAAGGCGCCGGAACAGCGGCGCGAAGAGATCTTCGAGGCTGCGCTGAGCTGTTTCAACCGCAACGGCTACTATCAGACAGCGATCGACGAGATCGCAGCGCAGGCCGGCATATCAAAAGGCGGCATTTATCATCATTTCAGTTCAAAAAAAGAACTCATTGTTGAGCTTTTTCGAAACAGGGTCAACCGCTACTTTGAATACCTGACCGCCGAGCTTGACAGCCGGCCGGACGCGGCGAGCCGTTTAGGCATGCTTGTGGAAAAATCAGGCGAAATTTTTATGGAACATGAGCCGATCCTGCGATTCTGCCTTGATTTCGTTGCCATGAGTTCGCGGGACCCGGATTTTCGCGATGAGGTTGCCGCAATGTACCGGCACCGGGTTGCCACCTTTGCCGCGCTGATACAGCAGGGGATCGACACGGGTATTTTCAAGCCGGTAGAGCCGGAAGGAATCGCCCGCGCCCTTTATTTTCTTTCGATGGGTTTTTTCCTGAGTTATTTTACCGTACCTTTGGATTTTGACCTTCAGCATCAGCACCGGCTGAACCTGCAAACCATTATAAACGGCCTTATTAAGAACAAGTAAAGGAGCATGCCATGAAAAACAAAGCGAGTATTGTACTAATGACCCTGATGCTGTTTGCTGCCGTTTCCGGGTGCGGGCGCTTTGCCGCAGAGACGTCCACCGTGCCGTCAAAGGCCGATGCGGCGCCACTAAAGGCGCAGGCGATCGTTGCGGCAGCCGAAGTCGACAGCGGCCATCCCGAGATCGAGCCGGGACTGAGCTGCAACGACTGCCATGAAATCAAGCTGGATGCCACCACCACTGCCACGAAGGTCCATTTATTTGGAAAGACGCCCGCTTACAACGAGGGCGAGGGCGTGATGCCCAAAGAGCGCGTCTGGGCAGAAATCGAAAAAGCAATCGGCGGCATCAAGGACGATTCAAAAACCTTCATCCTTGCCACTAGCCTCAACAATGTGCCGCTGTCGACCACCTGTGAGTGGACGCTTGACCCGAAAGCAAAGAAACTTTACGGCTTTCACGAGGCCGGCACCGAGAAGCTGCGCCATATCGAGGCCAATCCGCGCGTGAGCATGAACTATCACAAGGAGTTCGACAGCGCGACCTTCAAGGATTTCCTGTGCGTGCAGATACGCGGCACTGCCCGGCTGATTCATGGTGAAGATCCGGACTTCGAGCGCATCATGATCGAGCTGCTGCCCTATGAGTTCGGCGCCCGGGTCCTGGCCGACGCTACGCCTGAGCAGCGCGAAGCGCGCTTGAAGGCCTTCAGGCAGGGCGTGAAGAAAGACTTTGTCATCAGCGAGATCACCCCGGAACAGATCACGATTGCCAATCAGCAGTTCCGGGCCCAAGGCATGCGGGTCTATCAGCGCTGGACGAGGTAGGGTGTTTTTCTTTGGATGTCAGACGGGTTGTCATTTTGAAGGAGCTATGCGACTGAGAAATCGTAAACAAAGCTCTGGAAAAATCAAGGTTTCACCCTTCGCCCGAAATGACAGATTACAAGAGACAAGGCGGCAAAACATGTATGGCCCTTATAGAAACATACGTACGTGAATGCTCAGTGCGGCAGCGCTGACGCGGTTTCGCAGCAGGGAGACCTAGATGAAAAACATCGTCATTACCGGCAGTTCAAAAGGCATTGGACTCGGCCTTGCGCATCATTTTCTGAAACGCGGCCATCGGGTCATGCTGAGCAGCTTTGCACGTCAGGAGATGGAGCAGGAGCTCGGTAAAGCCCGTCACCTTTACGGCGCGGGCAATGTAGCGGCATGCGCCTGCGACGTTACCGACGTGGAGCAGCTGCGCAGCCTGTGGAAGGCGGCTGCCGACTGTTTCGGCAGCGTGGACATCTGGCTGAATAATGCCGGAATCGCCAACACAACGAGGCTGATCTGGGAGCTTGAGACCCGTGAAATCCCCCGTGTGGTCGGCACCAATCTCGCCGGGGTTATCTTCGGCACGCAGGTTGCCCTGCAGGGAATGCTCGCCCAGGGATCGGGCCAGGTGTACAACTCCGAAGGCTTTGGAAGCGACGACATGGTGGTGAAAGGTTTGAGCGTGTATGGGGCGACCAAGCGCGCGGTGCGCTATTTCAGCGAGGCTGTCGCGCAGGAAGTTGAGGGCCATCCGGTGCAGGTCGGCACGATCAGCCCCGGTATCGTTTTGACCGACTTCCTGATTGATGACATGCGTAAGATGGATCCCGAGCAGCTTGAAACGACCAAGGCGGTCTATAATGCGCTTGCCGATGATGTCGATACCGTGACGAACTTTCTTGTCGAGGAGCTGCTGTCAAACCGTGAGAACGGCCGGCGCATCATCTGGATGACCGAAGAAAAGGCCAATCAGTATTTCGCCGATGAAAGCAGGCTGTCGCGTGATTTGTTTTCTCAGTACGGCCTTTAGCGATTAATTCCGTCGTTGCAAGGAGGCACTACTCATGCAGGTTGTTGTTATTACCGGAAGCACAAAGGGGATCGGGCTCGGACTGGCCCGTGCATTTTTAACACGCGGTTGCAGGGTTGTCATCAGCTCTCGCAGCAGTGCCGCAGTCAAAAGCGTCTGCGCTGACCTGGAAGCTCAGTTCGGTGCGGGCCGTGTTGCCGGGCTGGCGTGCGACATTACTGATGCCGCCCAGGTGCAGGCTTTATGGGACCATGCCCGCCGTTCGTTTGAACGGGTTGATATCTGGATCAATAACGCCGGCATCAGCCATGCGCGCAGGATGCTCTGGGAACTTGAACCTGCCGATATCGCTCACGTGGTTGCCACGAACGTGACCGGCATGATGCACGGCTGCCGGGTGGCAATTGCGGGCATGCTGGCGCAGGGGTCAGGCGCTGTGTATAATGTAGAGGGGCACGGCAGCAACGACATGATTCTGCCCGGCATGAGCGTGTACGGCGCCAGTAAGAGGTCCGTGCGCTACTTTACGCAGGCCCTGGTGCAGGAAACAGAAGGAACCGGGGTGCGCATCGGTGTTATCAGCCCCGGCATGGTTGTCACCGAGCTGCTGATGAATGACTGGCGGGACATGGAACCTGAACAGCGCGAGCAGACGCGGATTATTTTCAATATTCTGGCCGATACGGTTGAGACGGTCACGCCCTGGCTGGTTGACGGGATGCTGAACGATCAGGCATCAGGCACCTGGATTGAATGGATGAACGAGGAAAAAGCCCAGCAGCGCTTTGAGGATGAAGCCTACCTCGGCCGTGATCTGCTCGGCGATTTCGGCCTGTAGGTTCCAGCCGCGTTCAGCCATCAGGCTCGGAACATGGGGAGATGCGCGTGGGCTCAGCAAAAACACCCGGCAGTGATGAAAAACTCAGCCGTTTTTATGAGGAACTGCGCCGTGAGCGGCAGCAGACACATCGCAGTTACCGTGACCGGGCGCTCGCCATCCTGCCGCATCTGTGCGCTGTGTGCGGACGTGAGTTCGAGGGCAAAAAGCTGCGTGAGCTGACCGTGCATCACAAGGATCACAATCATGACAATAATCCGCCGGACGGCAGCAACTGGGAGCTTTTGTGTATCTACTGCCACGATGAACTGCATGAACGCGGCGATGATGCTCAGTGGTATGGAGATGACGCCGCGGTGAAAAAAAATAGACGTCCTGCCGGATTTAAGCCGTTTGAAGGCCTGGATAGCTTGCTGGCCGGCAGGCGTACGCCTGAGAAAAAAGACGGCTGATATGCGCCGTTTTTAGCACCGTCGTCCGGGACAGCCAGATTCGGGACTGATGTGCAGGGGTTGCGGCAGTTTCCGTCAGCAGGGCTGGCCGGGTCTTTTGATCCAACGCTACAAAGCCAGCCCGTCCTCAGCCATACGCGCGGTTTCCGGACATCCAGCTGCCACAGGAACCCGCTCTTCATATCCGGCGCGCAGTGCCGTCCTGGCGACGGGCGACCATTCGTAATCCTGCGGAACCTCAAGCAAAGCACACAGGCAGATTAGCGCAGCAACTGCAAGCAGTGTTTTCATCGTGCTCTCCTTTATGCTGTTATCTACTATATATTGTAGTCATAATAATATTTTTGTCAATATGTAGTATGAGTTGTGCGCAGGATTCTGGTATGCCGGGGGGTGCTGCACGTAATCAGTTACTGGAAGGCGGCACCTTTTTTTATATGGGTGTGTCCAAAAAACTTTGCAGCATAGTGGCAGCTTGACATCCTGTGTGTGTCGAAGTAAGTAACATGGGAATCGTGCACGTGCGGCTGCACAGGACGAAGCCTGGACTATGGGCAGTTACTTTAAGCTGAGCAGGCAAGCATAATGAACAACGTTTTGAGTTTATCATGTATGGTCGGACTCGGTGGATTTGCGGGGTCGGTGGCACGCTATGGCCTGAGCGTTGCCGCCCAGCGCCTGTCAATCCAATGGCCGGCAGGAACTCTGGCAGCCAATGTCATGGGCTGTTTTGTAATCGGTATTATCACGGGCATTGTATCGCGCGGCGAGACCCTGTCGCCTGAAGCACGTCTGTTTCTGGCTACCGGATTCTGCGGGGGCTTCACAACCATGTCATCCATGGTGTACGAAACCGCGGGCATGCTCCGCGCCGGAGAGTATCTGCATGCATGTGCCTATGCTGCGGGAACGTTTGTGCTTTCAATGGGTGCGTATGCAGCCGGTGTTGCCGGGCTGCGAATCCTGGCAAGAATAGGGGGCGGATTATGGAGTTGAAAGATGAAGCACGGCTTTTGAGGATTTTTTTGGGAGAATCCGACAAAGTGCAGCACAGCGCCCTGTATGATGTTATTGTGCGTGAGGCCCGCCGGCTCGGTCTGGCAGGCGCGACCGTGTGGCGGGGCGTTATGGGGTACGGGCCGACAAGCCGCATCCGTACGGCCCGGATTCTTGATCTGTCCACAGACCTTCCGATTATTGTCGAGATCGCCGACGCGCACGACAAAATCGAACGGTTTCTGCCGGTTCTTCATGACCTGTTCGAGGCCGCCGGCTGCGGCGGGCTGGTGACTGTCGAGAAGGTGACGGTTATCAGGTATCTGCACGGCAAAGGGCATTGATGACTGTGCGCTTTGCGCTTCTGCAGCATCTTTGGCAGTGAGGTTTTTTGTATTGACAACGGGCCGCTATATTGTTTAGATGACACTGCCGCACATGCCGCGGCGGTCCATAACATTCATTTTACGCAGGGAGGAAGGCCTATGAAGAAAATCGTGTTTTTACTCGTTGTGTCGATGTTCCTGTTTTCAGCCTGCTGCATGACCCGTTCGCCTGTGGCGGGAATTTTGGTCACCGACGTCGTGGTTCCGGGTGAAATTAATGAAGATGTGGTCAGCGGCGCAATGGTAGAGGGGCGCGCAACCGCCAGTGGAATATTGGGAGTTGTCACCGGTGATGCCAGCTATGAAACAGCGCTCAAGGCTGCGCTGAAACAGTCGAATGCCAGAAGCCTGAAGAATATCGTTGTCGACTATAAGGTTAAGAATATTTTGGGTATTTTTGCAGAGTACACGACGATCGTACGCGGTGAGCCGGTTCGCTGAACCGGAGGCAGAGAGGCTGCGAAACGTGCCACGGGTGCGGGAGATAATCCCGCACCCGTTTTGTTATGCCACGATACGGCTCGGGGAACGCCGGCGCTATGGCATGCACAGATCCAGCATCGAATGAATAACATGTGTCGGCGCGATGGGCATCTGATCGGCTTTGTTGTGGCTCCACGCCACAAAAGCCGTGTCGATTCCGGCGCGGCTGCCGCACTCGATGTCAAAGGGGGCATCGCCGACGAACAGGGCTGTTTCGGGTGCGGCCTTCAGCAGTTCCAGCGCCTTGAGGGCGGGTTCGGGGTGGGGCTTGTGATGTGCGGTTTCATCCGGCGTAACGATGACAGCGAAGTATTCATGGATACCGGTTTCGCGCAGAAAGCAGGAAAGGGATGTGATCTTGCGCGAGGTGACGATTGCGAGTTGTTTGCCTGAGGCGTGCAGTTTCTTAATCGCTTCGGGCACGCCGGGGCAGGGAGCGAGGTAATCGCTGTAGATGCGCATCTGGTAATCCATGTGGTCTGCTTGAATCCGGTCAAACTGTTCATCGCTCAAGGGGCCGATATGGCGCTCAAACTGCTTGCGCAGGGTCAGGCCGATGCCCGCTATGATCTCATCGCGCGGGATGTTGCGGTCGGCGTATTTGTTCAGGCTGTATACAAAACAGCGGTATATCAGCTCGGTGGTTTCAAACAGCGTGCCGTCGGCATCGAAGAGGTAGCAGTCGTAGGGTTGCATTGCGGGAAGGCCCGTGGCGCAACGGCAGCGTGGCGGACATGGGCGTGCGCACGTGATGGCGCTGCAGGGCGGCACATTCGTGCTTATTTGTCCGTGTTTTCAGTCCTGGCAATATTGACGGTTACCAGGCCGGCTTCGGTTGTAATGCTCACGGTAAGGTTTGCTTTGCCGGTTTTGCCGTTGAGCATGACAATATTGTCAAGGTTATAGCGGGAACCCGGCTCCCAGCCCTTGAGGGGTATCTGATTTTCATAAAACCGGATCACGTCTTCAGCCGGCTGGCGAATAGTAACGGTTGCGATTGCGTTGCGGCCTCCCTGAAAGACCTGGCTCATGGCAACTGTGCCTTCCGGCAGCACCGGCACGTCGGCGGGGAAATCAGGTGCAAGCTTTCCGCTGCTGCCCTCGATGGTCTTTGCTGTGTCCTTATCGGGGGTAAGCAGGATTTTGGCGCTTTCCTGATTGCCTTTGATAAGAACGGTGCCGTCGGGACCGCGCACCTCTATTCCGTCGGCGCTTTTCTGAACCTGCAGCCTTCCGCCCCGGCCTGAGCGGCCGTCATTATCGCAGGCTGTAATACAACTGACAATGGCACAAAGCATCAGACAGGGAAATGTTTTTTTCATGACGGATCCCTTCATATAACATGCCCGGCTGCGTACGCACGGCTGCGATAACCTGCGGTGCAGCCCTGTGTGTTTATTAAACATACATGGACAGGGCAGCTGTTGTCAATTGGAAAGACAAAACAGGAACTGTTTGCAAAGTTAATTTTTTTAGTGTTAAAATCGGTGCAAAGAGCCCGCCGGCAGGCGTGTTTAAAAACCCATTTCAGAAAGGCCGAAACTGCCATGCGAAGCGTCATGCAAATGAAGTGCCTTATCGTGTACGCAGCGTTGATTGCTGTGTACGGGTGTACGTTGACCGGCGTGCGCCCGGACCATGCCGGGAATGCGGAACCGGCGACCGACGGTCCCAGGATTGTATTTGCATCCCGGTCGCATGATTTCGGCACTGTCCCGTACAGCACGGCCGGCCTCACGCACGTTTTTGCTTTCAGCAATACCGGAGGCTCTGCGCTGCTGATCAAGAATGTGAAGGCTGGCTGAGGGTGCACGGCAGCGCTGGCTTCGGCCGGCGAGATTCCCCCGGGCGGGGAAGGAAAAATCACGGTAACCTTCAGGCCGGGCAGCCGCGACGGCGTGCAGAAAAAGACC
>CAIRTM010000110.1 GCA_903881505.1 uncultured delta proteobacterium
GCAATGATCGTGCGCGTAAAACGCTCGTCGGCCGATTCCCTGACACTGCTGATCACGGCATCCTCCGAGACCTGCTTGCGTTCCCCTGCCCGCGCCGTGATCCCGTCCATTATTTTCTTTTTCGCCAGCGGCCTGACGAAAAAAGGGGTCATTGCCAGGGCCTTTTCATACATATCGCGGCTGTTGTTCTCCCAGGTCATGCCGTCAGCTGAAACGGTTTTTTTAACCGCGGCGGGCGACGGGCCCTGCGGGGCAGCCGGGGGGGCTCCCGCTGAGTCCTGATAGGAGAGAACCGGGACAGGGGTGACGGTTTCAAATGCCGCCAGCTTCCACAGGCGCACGTCAAAAATCGAATGCACCGCCGCAGGGTCGGCATAGTTGAACAGGTTGGTGAGGTCCTCTTTCACGATGCCCGTATCGGGCGCCAGCCAGATATAGCCGACGCGGACAACGTCGAACTGCACAGCGTAGGCGCGCGCCATGTTTGCCAGGGATATTTTGATGCAGTTTTTGAACACCCCTGCCGGAGTGGTGATGTCCTCAACGCCCATGGCTACGCTCGAGTAGACGAGCTCCAGATCTGAAATCGCCATTTCATTCATGCTGGGCCAGCGCCGGGAAACGGTGTGCGAGCGCGAAACGGTGAACGCCCCGGCCTTGAGCTCCGCGGGCAGCATGACCGTTGGCCTCTCCTGATCGGGATCAGCCTGGCAGAAACCGTTCAGGTTCCAGTATTTCTGCGGCATCGCCAGCCCTGCGCCGGTCATGAGGACGAAATGAACGTCATGAAGATAATCCTCAAACGGCATCAGCACCATGCCCGCGGCGAGACGGGATTCGACAGGGTTTTTTATTTCATTCACGCGCTGCCGGCCGTTCTGGTCCTGATAGGTCCAGCGAAGGCCGGGCTTTAAGGGGAAATAGCCCGCGAGGGCATAGGAGGCCTGTTTTTTTCCCGAGCCGGCCCATGAAGCAGCCGTGTAGACCTTTTCAGTGCCGCCGGTTTCCACGGCTATCCGTACCGGCCCCACGCCCCGTGCAAGCCACAGTGTTTCACGCACGGGCGGCTCATGCCCCCGGCCCGTCATGCGCTCGATAACAACGCAATCGGGGTGCTGCCGCCCCCCCGCCTCAAGTTCCTCCGAACTTTTAAAGGTAAAATCGATATGGCGGGTTTCCGTGCCGGTCTGCTCGTAGGTATCATTTCCCCGCGGCGATGTATAGACCTTGAGGGTGACGGTTTCCTGCAGGGATGAGCCGGGCTCTGTGGGTAGATCGCGCGGCAGGAACATGTAGGGCGTGTCAGGCAGGTAGAGTGCGTCCGGCGTGATTTCGGCGTACACCCGCACGCCCTGCCAGTCCTGCTTCATGCACAGCACCCTTCCATTCCCCTGGTACAACATAAAGACGCTGCCTGCGTCGCGCAAGTTGAAATCGCCGTTGATCGCCCAGCTCATTGTTTCTTTTTCCGCGGGACAGGAAAAATTCCAGTAATGGCCCTGGTGCATGGGGAAGTATCCGCTGAGAATTGCAGCCCCTGCAGGCCGGGTTGATATACAGACGGCGGTGACGAACGCACACACACCCGACACAAGTGCTGTTGCTTTTTTGTAACGCATGGAGGCTCCCTTATTGCTGCAGTGTGATTGATTGCCTGGCTTCAGAAGAAAACTATACTGCATCCGTCAAAAATGCAAGCCAGTAAACAGCAAACAGGCGGTTGGGGTTTCCGGCCTGGCCGTCACGCTCGGCGTGAAGCAGCCAGGCAGGATTTTTCATGCTGTGACAAGGGCGGAATTCTGGGGGCGGCGCGTGACCGCAGAGGTGATGATTCCGGCGGGTTTGTACTTGAGCCTGCTGGACATTTTTAGCATTGTCATTCCGGCGTAAGCGGTTCGCAGGGTGCGCGGTGCCACCCTGCATTTAAGCAGGTACGTGCAGGGCCAGCCACACGGCATCCTGCGAGCAGGACTTGACCCGGTGTTTGGCATGGGCGGGAATTAACAGGTGGTCGCCGTCTTTCAGCTCAATGCACTCATGCTCGAATTCAAGCACGGCCTCGCCGCGCGCCAGCAGCACCCATTCATCCCCGTCCTGGTCATACCAGAAACCAGGCCTGCTTGCCTGCCCGTGCGATACGATCTGCTCGAGCCTGAATCCGGCGCGCTCCAGAAGAGGAATAAAAATTTCCCCTGCCGCGCCTGGTGCGACCGGTTCAAAAATATTTCGTGGAGTCAGCATTTTTGCCTGTTGCGTGAGGTTACATGCAGGATCGATTTGACATCGCTTTTAAGCTCTGAAAGCCGCATCGTTATGGCGATTTCCTCAGTTGCGACAGCGGCCTGAAATATGGCTGCGATCCTGAACAGCAGCGAATATTCGAAGATAAACAGCAGCAGCATGGCAGTGCTCATGAGTATCGCGGCAGCCTTGGCGCCATAGGTATGATAGCTGGGGACCGTATGGAACTTCACGAGACCGGCGGCCAGCGGCATGAAATATGCGGCCACCGCAATTGCCACATACAGCGCTTCTCGTTTGATGATTTCAGGCCACAGCCACCAGACGCACATCGGCAGAACGGCATAGGTTGCAAGGTCGCCGATGCTGTCGAGCTTGGCTCCGGCGACCGATGTCGCATTCAGTTTTCTGGCGAGAAATCCGTCAATCGCATCCGACAGCAGCGATATGGCCAATACCACGATGAAAGTATTCTTCTGCCCGCACCAGGCCAGATATAACAGCACGGGAGCGAGAACTATCCGCGACGCGCTCAGTATGTTGGGAATACGGTTCATGGCATTCATCGTATAGGTACTGCAGGACACCGTGCGACGTTCCGATGCGCGGATGGTGCGCGCAAACGGTTGGCAGCCGAATGCAGGAGCCTGTCAGCCATTGTGAGGCCTGGCCGGGCCGAGAAAGATGGTGCGAAATCGTTCGCGTCCAAGCACCCGTATCAGTTCCCTCAACGTGCAATACATTAAAAAGAGCACCAGCAGCCAGATCTGCACGATCCAGAAGTGCGGCCAGATGACTTCATCAAGGAGCCTGCTGTTGGCATCGGCAATGCCGCCATACGCGCGGATAAAGTGAATGAGGTGCTCGGCATAGCGAACGATAACGGCGGCAATGAGATAAATGGCTGTTTTCCAGAGGACATTGTAAATCAAAGGCTTGTGGGGAAAACGATTGACGAACGGCAGCATATCCGTGACGAGAACGACCTTGGCCACAATAAGTGCCGCTATCGTGGCAGCTGCGAACGTCGAGATCTGTATGCCGTATTCCTTGAGAATAAGGGCGCGGGTAAGCGCAAGCAGCTGGAAGGATATGAAGAAGAACACTGCCGGCGGAATGACGCCAAGTGACTCGTGTTTAAGTTTCTGGAGAATTTTGTCCATAGGCCCATCGTTCCCGAGTTGATGCTGCCGGCTGCATATGGCTTTATAGCGCTTGAGCTGAAACGCGCGCGATTTTAAGCGCGTCGATTCTCAAACGGCTTGCCAGCCCTCTGCGTCTGTGTTAAGGCGACTGATTTTTTCAAAACATTGATACAATAATTATTTAAACTTTCTCCCGCCTGCAGCGCCCTCATGGCGAGTGCCTTGTGAAGATCACTGCCCGCGCGCAACTGAAACTTGCCGGAGTAATCTTTA
>CAIRTM010000111.1 GCA_903881505.1 uncultured delta proteobacterium
CCGAAACCGTTACGTCGTACGTTGTTCAGAAACAGCGCTGGGAGTCGGTGCTCTCGGCAGTTGGTTCGCTCGCTGCGGTGCAGGGAGTGACTGTTGCCGCTGAACTTGCCGGCAAGATAGCGCAGATTCCCCTGGAGCCGGGTACCATGGTCAATGAGGGTGATCTGCTTGTACAGCAGGACATATCCGCCGAAACAGCGCAGCTGCGCTCAGCGGATGCCGCACTTGAGCTGGCACGGGTCAATTTCAAGCGCGCCGAGCGGCTGCTCAGTGAGCAGACCTACTCGCGCTCGGAATACGACAATGCCGAAGCGCAGCTCAAGCAGGCCGCCGCGCAGGTCGATAACATAAAGTCCGCAATCTCCAAAAAAACGATTCGCGCGCCGTTCCGCGGGGCGCTCGGCATACGGCTGGTCAATCTTGGCCAGATGCTCAGCGCCGGCGATGCCATCATATCACTGCAGTCGCTGGACCCGGTGTACGCGAATTTTTCGCTTCCCCAGCAGCAGCTTACCAAGCTTAAACCGGGACTCAAGGTTCGCATCAAGTCCGATGCGGTTCCCGGCACCGAGTTTGAGGGAGAAATAACCGCAATCAACCCCCAGGTCGAAACCTCCACGCGCAACATCATGGTTCAGGCCACCGTTCAGAATCCCGGGCTGGTGCTGAGGCCGGGCATGTTCGTGAACGTAACGGTTGTGCTGCCCGGCGAACAGGATGTTCTGGCTGTACCGGGCACCTCGATCCTTAACGCGCCCTACAGCGATTCCGTGTTCATTATTGAGAAGGCCCCGCAGGACGGTCCCGCCGAAGTCGGCACTGTCGTCCGGCAGCAGTTCGTCCGCCTGGGCCGGAGGCAGGGCGACTTCGTGTCCGTTTTGGCCGGTCTGGAGGAAGGTGACACAGTCGTGAGCACGGGCGCCTTCAAGCTGCGCAACGGCATGGCCGTCACTGTTGATAATACCCTGGCGCCTGAGTTCCATACAGAGCCGACCCCCCATGACCGTTAATCGCAGCGCGGCCGCAGTGGGCCCTGGACTGGCCTGAGGAAACGATGCAATTTACTGACCTATTCATACGCAGGCCGGTACTGGCGCTGGTGATCAACCTCATCATACTCATTGCCGGTCTGCAGGCCGTCCGCTCGGTTAACGTCCGTCAGTTTCCCCGCACCGAGAACGCTTCGGTCACCGTCAGGACGATCTACGTAGGCGCCAACGCCGAACTGGTGCGCGGATTCATAACTACGCCGCTTGAGCGCGCTATCGCCGCCGCCGACGGCATTGACTACATGAAGTCTGAAAGCAAACAGGGCCTGTCGACCATCACCGTTCGGCTGAAGCTCAATTACGATCCGCTCAAGGCACTGGCCGAGATCAGCACTAAGGTTGACCAGGTTCGCCAGGACCTGCCTCCTGAGGCTGAAGTTCCAATTATCAACATCGAGTCGGCGGACAGCCAGTTCGCCGCGGCCTATCTCAGTTTTCAGTCCACGATCCTGGATCAGAACCAGATCACCGACTATCTCATACGCGTTGTGCAGCCGCGCCTGTCATCCATTGAAGGCATGCAGCGCGCTGAAATCCTCGGGGACAGAACGTTCGCCATGCGCATCTGGCTTCAGCCCGACCGCATGGCAGCCTTCAACATCAGCCCCCTGCAGGTGCGCCAGGTGCTCGCCGCCAATAACTACCTCGCCGCAGTGGGACAGACCAAGGGCTCGCTCATCCAGGTCAACCTGACGGCCAACACTGACCTGCACACGGTCGATGAGTTCAAGAAGCTGGTCATCCGCGAGAAAGACGGCTCAATCGTTCGCCTGCAGGACATCGCCCAGATCGCCCTGGGTGCACAAGACTATGATTCCGAGGTCAGGCTGTCGGGCCAGACCGCCGTGTTCATGGCCATGTATCCGCTGCCTAACGCCAATACGCTCGACGTCATCGGCCGCGTTCGAGCCGCCATGGCCGACATACAAAAGAACCTGCCCAGCGGAATCGAGGCCCGCATCGGCTATGACGCCACCAATTACATCAAAAACGCGATACGCGAGGTGCTTACCACCCTGGGCGAAACCCTGGTCATTGTCATCATCGTTATTTTCTTCTTCCTTGGCTCCCTTCGATCGGTGGTTATTCCGGTGGTCGCCATTCCGCTGTCGCTCATCGGCGCCGTATTTATGATGCAGGTGTTCGGCTTTACAATCAATCTGCTCACGCTGCTGGCCATCGTGCTGTCGGTCGGCATGGTTGTCGACGACGCCATCGTGGTCGTCGAGAACGTGGAGCGGCACCTGAGCGAAGGCCAGTCGCCCCTGCAGGCTGCGATACTCGGTGCGCGCGAGCTTGTTGGCCCCATCATCGCCATGACCATAACGCTGGCTGCGGTCTATACGCCCATCGGCTTTCAGGGCGGCCTTACCGGGGCGCTGTTCAAGGAGTTCGCGTTCACCCTCGCGGGTGCGATTATAATTTCTGGTGTCGTAGCCCTGACCCTGACGCCCATGATGGCCTCCAAAATGCTCAAGCCCGGGTCGACCGAACAGGGCTTGCCCAGGAAGCTCGCTGCCAACTTCGACTGGATACGAAATGTTTATGGCCGCGCACTCGACGCGACATTGCGCAACAGGCCAGCGGTCTACATCGTATGGGTCGGGCTCTCACTGGCGGCCATTCCCATGTTCACCATGTCGGCAGCGGAGCTTGCCCCGATCGAGGATGAGGGGGCGATATTCACGATCCTTGACGCCCCCGCCAACTCATCCCTTGAGCTCACCAGCAATTTCTCGCGGGCAGCCAGTGCCCTGCTGCAGTCGATGACAGAAACCGACTTTACCTTTGAAGTTATTTTCCCGACAAACGGCTTCGGCGGCCTGATTACCAAGCCGTGGCGCGAGCGCGAGCGCAGCACGGCCGAAATTCTGGCCGATGTCCAGCGGATGATGAGTACAGTGCCCGGAATGCGTATAATGTCCGTCACGCCCCCGCCGCTCCCGGGCGGTGGCGACTTTCCGGTTGAGTTCGTCATAACCTCAACGGCCGAACCGGAAGAACTTCTGGTGTTCGCCGAGCAGCTCAAGCTCAAGGCCATGGAAAGCCGCATGTTCGCGTTTCCGCCGATCATCGACCTGAAAATAGATCAGCCCCAGAGCGAGCTGATCATTGACCGTGACAAGGTAGCCTACCTCGGACTGAACCTTCAGCAGGTCGGCGCCGACGTGTCCTCAATGCTCGGAGGCAACTATGTCAACCGCTTCAACATCTCGGGCCGAAGCTACAAGGTCATTCCTCAGATTAAGAGAACCAGCCGTCTTAACCCCGACCAGCTGCAGAACATCTACATCACCGGCCCTCAGGGGCAGCTTGTTTCACTTGGAACGGTGGCAGAGGTGAAGAATAAGACGGTTGCCCGTTCGCTCAACCGTTTTCAACAGCTCAACGCCGTTAAGATAAGCGGTGTTGCCATGCGCCCGCTGGACGAGGCCCTGAAGTTCCTCGAAAACGAAGCTGCGAAGATACTCCCGCAAGGCTGCTCCATCGACTACACTGGGGAGTCGCGGCAGCTGCGGACAGAGGGAAAAAAGTTTTTGCCCTCCTTCATGCTCGCCATGGTGCTGATCTTCCTGGTCCTTGCCGCCCAGTTTAACAGTTTTCGCGACCCATTCGTCATCCTGACCGGCTCAGTGCCGCTTGCCATGTTCGGCGCCCTGATTTTCGTGTTCCTCAAGATGCCCGGCCAGAACGTACCGTTTTTCACCAACGGCTGGACGACGACCCTCAACATTTACTCGCAGGTCGGCATGGTTACCCTGATAGGACTTGTGGCCAAGAACGGCATCCTGATCGTCGAGTTCGCGAACAAGCTGCAGGAAAGCGGCCTGACTAAAATCGAAGCAATCCGCGAAGCAGCACGCACGCGCCTGCGTCCGGTACTGATGATCAGCGTCTCGACCATTTCAGGCCATATCGCCCTCACCATGGTGACCGGGCCAGGAGCAGCGGCCCGCAATTCGATCGGCCTCGTGCTCGTGGGCGGCATGGCGATCGGCACTGTGTTCACCCTTTTTGTCATACCTTCCATCTACATGCTGATTGCCCGCGACCACTCAAAGATCCGGACGGCGCAGCCTGCACACTAGCATATCCGAACGGTTCACGCTTTTTTGGGCGCTGTAGTAACAAAAAAATGGAGGGTCAGCCCGGCCCTTACAAGCTGCTGTGAATCCGGCATCGCATGGCTGTGCAGCTTCTTTCAGTCTTTTTTGATATGGTGGGCCATGTGCATACCCATCAGGCGTGCGATGTAGACGGCGAGAAATACCTGGCCGGTAACCGCTTCAAGTACGGCCAGCATCTGGACAAGCCGTGTGGCAGGCACGATGTCGCCATATCCGAGGCTGGCCAGCGTCACGAAACTGAAATAAAACATGTTCGGGCTCTCATGCTCGGCAATGATAAATGAGTCCGGGTGAAGATGGTGCACGCATTGAAATACCAGGCCCCACAGAAACCCGAGCAGCAGGTAAATACAGATACCTCCCCTGATGCTGTCCCCCGTAACCTTGCCGGATTTGAACAGTTCCAGTAAAAGCTGACGCAGAAATATAACAAGGGCGATAAATAAGGCTGCATTCGAAGCCGTATTAAGAAGCGGAGCTCTTTCAGGGCTAACATAAATAAAAACTGCGTTTACGAGAAAAATGACGATATAGATTCCTGCCGTCAGGTAAAATGTTCGGTTAGAACGAATCAGGGTCCTCAGGATAAAAACCGAGGCAGCCGTAAAACAAAGGCTGATAAACGGAAATACACCATGTGTTCCGAGCGGCGGAAACAAGGGGCTTATAACCATCAGCCCGACAAGTGAGTAGAGAAAATAATTGAACCTGTTTTCTGTAAAATGATCCTTCATGGCCACAGCTTTCCGGGCGTTTGTCTGCTCATGGTTAGTTGCCGTACGTACCGTATTCGCATGGATTTTTCCTTATATGTGATCTTGGTTAATATGGGAGCGATAGCCATAATGTAGCATGAAGACCGTAGAACGAACCAGTTTATTTATTAAGTCAATGCGGTGCTGAAGTGTGCCAGATGTTCGGTTTTAATAGAAACGCTATGCCGGAAAAAAATCGACATGGACGCTGCATACGCATATTTTTTCTATGCATGATGGCCTGCAGTTCCTGGAGACTGCAGCAGTCTCAGAACATTTCGAAGATACGGCCCCCTTTATCATACACCAGCAGGGAAGTCTGATGCTGACAGACTGCAACCCTTGATAAGGCTGACCTGCGCGGGTGAAAAGGAGCAATGCATCGAGTGAAAAAAACAGCTGCGCCGGTAGTGGTCAACAACAAAGTGCTGAACCGGCTGCATGTAAGTACTGTACATGAGTGGAAATGCGGGGCAGGGGCGGGATACGGGGTCAGACGGTTTTTCCTTCGGATGCCTGTGCGGCGGTTTTACTGAACATTTCTTCAAGGCATTTTTTGCTGAATCGCCACTGTCCGCCGACCTTGATTCCGGGGATTTCACCCTCGCCGACCAGTCGGTACAGGGTGCGTTCCTTGATCTGGAGGAATTTTGCGGCGTTGCGAATATCCAATATATCGTCAGGCATTTTCAACTCTCCTGATTGAACGGCCCGCTTACAACTTTCGTTTAGACATGAAAAAGTATCGGAAATGCAGAGTGAAACTTTACCGTTTTTTGAGGACTTATCTGTATTCGGTCAGTATTTAACGATTGCGATGCCCATCTCGCGCAGAAATCCGGAGATCGATTCATTGATGTCGGCGCCGGTAAGCAGCATACGGCCCTGCGCGGTCTTAACCACATAGCCGGGAACGGTAAGCCGAACATTCTGGGGATCGCTGCCTTCAAAATCGAGCGTTGCCGGCGGTGGCTGATAATCGGCCCCGCAGAATTTCAGCACGCGGCCTGCAACGGAATCGGGTGTTTCCTCGCCGGGAACTATTTGCAGAAGTTTGAAACCCTGCTGGGTAATGATGTTTGTGACGCGCCCGGGCAGGCTGTTGAAGTCAATCAGAAGCGTTTTATTGTTGATTATGAACATTCGATCGGCCACAACCTCAAGCGAAAATCCGCTGTACATATTCTGGAATATATTGGTTTTGTAATCGGTTTTGAAGTCAATGCCCAGCATCCCAAGGATCGTGTCGGTCAGGGCAATGGGAGCTGCGGCCACATCGCTGTAGGCTGCTGCAGGACGAATGGCGCCTTTCAGCCCGGCCGGGCCTGGCTGCGTTTCAGTTTCAGCGCCGACATCCATGACGTTGAGGCCTATATTGGACAGGTATGAGCGCAGGGCAGGGTTCATTGAGGGCCTGCCGTTTTTTACAAGGTTCACGACAAAAACATTGCGCAGGCTGCTGTCCCTGAACACGATCCAGTTGCCGGTCACGCTGAGCTGCACGGCATCGCGGTTGACGGTATAATCAGCGTCTTTTTCAACCTTGTAGAAACCGCACACATCAAGGACGCGCCCGATGATTGATTCAATGTCATCACGGGCCTGGACGCTGACAACCTCGGCATTTTTCAAATCGCTTGCAATAACATTGCGCATGTCCTGCGGCAGGCGTCCGTCGAAATCAAGCACAACTTTCTTGCCACCCGGGAAGTTGAAGGCCGGGAACCGTGTATAATCAAGCCGCATGGCAGCGTTGCTGCCGGGGTTGATGACCTCAACGCCGGTCGCATTGTCGGTGCCCTCGAACTGTCGTGTCATGTTTGAGAGCATGTTTTTAATTAAGAGTTCTTCTTCGTTCAGCGGTTCGGCATCAAATGACATCTCTGGCCGTAGGGCCGCGTAAGCGGATTCAGGCACGCCCGGTTCCGGAAGGGCGCCCTGCGATATGATCTGGCGCATGGCAAAGGCTTCCCGCGGCACAGTTATCGACTGGCCGGGCTCAATCAGATTGAGGTCTGCGATATCCGGGTTTGCTTCCTGAATCAGGTGTTTCGTGATCCGGTTGAAAATTACGGCGTCCGGCAGGCTGAAGCGCGTGCGCAGGATCTGACCGAGGTGCTCGCCTCGTTTGACGGCATGGCGGTAGTCTTGAGTATCGATCATGATGGTTCGGTTATCGGAACCGTCACCGGGGATATATTTGAAGGGCAGCAGGATGTTCTGGTCGGGGGTCAATACGTTTAAATCAGCAATATCGGGATTAACCGCGCGGGCGATTTTGCAGAAGAAATTAATGCTGCTGTCGGACATCTTGTACTGCTCGCGCAGAATTTTCCAGAGATGTTCGCCTTTCTGAATGGCATGCTGCTCGGCGTGGGCCTGCCCTTGGTCGATTTTTTTAACGACGACTGATTTTTTAAATACAAGATGCGGCTCGGGAGCACCCTTGACGTTTTCAGCTGCTGCTGCGGGCAGGCTGAACAATGCGAGCAATAGACCCGTCATCATGGTGCTCTTTATGGCAGGTTTTTTTATGCGGTCCATTCCGGGAGTGTTGTCTATTCGTTTACAGTTTCCGGCCCGTTATGAGTGCATGGGCGCTTTTGTAGTGTCGTTGTTGCCATGTAGTCCTTTTCGGTATCAGGGGGCTGGTACAATAGTTTTTTTGTCAGCCATGTCCGTGCGTTCGCCGGCAGATGCCGTCATTCATCATCGTCCAGATAGTCGGCCAGTCCCGGCGTCTGCGGGGGGGGCGTCCCGTGAAACTGCGTTGTACGGGCATTGCGCTCGTGGGAATTCTGACACGCGATACAGAATACGGCCTCGGGACAGGCATTGAGGCGCGCATTATCGATCTGTTCTCCGCATGACTCGCATTTTCCATAATTCCCTTCGCTTATTTTCAGCAGCGCGCTTTCAATCAGATCCAACTCACCGGCCCTGCCGCCGAGAACATGGGCAGTGACGTGTTTGAGCAGTTCGTCAACCGAGCGGTCGGGGTTATCGTGTACAAGCTCGAAGCTCATCCGTGATTCAGGCTGCCGGTTGCCCTCAAGGTTTTTTTTTACCGATTGCAACAGGAGTTTTTTTTTATCAAGAAGCCGGCTGCGAAACTGATCGAACTCGTGAGCATTCATACCGCATGTTCCGGAATGCTTCGCCTGCATGCGCAAAGCTTTTTTGTTGTACAGCACAGTATGTAGTAGCATAATCAAGGCGCATGTTCAAAAGAAAAACCATATTTTGCCGCCATGGACTTCATTGCTGGTTATGGCAGCATATGGCCAGCTGTCCGTTTGATACCGGCTTGTAGCGCACGGTTGCACTGTCGTGAGATTGTTCTTGTATTTTTGCACCTCCTGGGATACATACATATGTGAAGGTAGTTTCTTGAGTATTTCAATTTAACATTCTGATATTCCATTTAAAAATTATGGGTGCGATTGCTATACACATGAGGCCTTCCGGGGCTGAACTGATGGCCATGTCAGGACCGGATGCTGAAAAGGTTCTCAGTGAGCTTCCCTTTGAAACACAGCTTGCCTGTATCATGCAGGTGCCTTGGAAGGAGCGTATGCGCGTGATCATGCAGTCGCCCGCAGCACGTGAGCTCGTCCAGTCACTTCCTGCCGAGGAGGTCTTCTGGATGATCAAACAATGCGGAATCGAGGACTCACTGCCATTGATTGCACGCACAACGCATGACCAGTTTCAATACCTGATTGACCTTGACTGCTGGCAGCACGACCAGCTCGCGCCCGAGGCCTGCCTTGTCTGGTACCGGATTCTCGGCCGCTGTAATCAGGCCAAGGTTCTCGAATGGTTTAAGCAGGCCGATGACTGCCTGCTGGTTGCCACGCTTAAGCAGTTTATGCATGTTCATAAAATTGAGGAAGAAAGCGACATTTCCGAAGAATATGACGGCATGCCTCCCTGCACCATCGAGGGCACAAATTTTTTCAGGTTCGAGTCGGAAGATGCGCAAATCGTGCTGTTGCCGCTTCTGCGTGTGCTGTACAGCCATGATCCGGGTCGTTATCAATCTCTGGTGGAGGGTATTATATGGGATCCGCGTTTTGAGGCTGAGGATGAGGCCCTGCACTGGCGGCAAAACCGCACTGCTGAAAACGGCTTTCCCCCGTTCGATGAGGCGATCGGCTTGTATGAACGTCTGAACGAATCCGAGCTCAGGCAGCTTGTACCTGCTGTCCCTGACGTTCCGTACCAGGAAGTCCCGCTGCAGGCAACTGAACTGCAGGTACGCTATGCGCTTGCCGAAAGCAGGCCGCCTGATTTCTTGCGATCGGCCGTGGGGGCGGCCGAAGAGGGCTGCCGCAGCGAATTCGAAAAGCTGCTTATAGCAGCTGCGAATAAAGTCATGGTTGCCGACTGCCTTGAGGTGCGTGACCTTGACGATGTCCGCCGTGGACTGCGCAAAACAGCAGGGTATATATCCCTGGCGCTAGAGTTTCTCGGAAACGGCAACCCTGCGGCCGCTGCTGCCCTGCTTGCCCAACGGCATCCACAGGCACTTTTCCGCTACGGGGCACATCTTGTCAGCAGCCTTGCAGAACGCATGCGCCGCCATTGCGGACGCATATGGACGGCCGAGCCTTCCCGTTTTATATGCTTCTACGGCAGCCCTCTTGCCGATGCCGGTTTGGGCCTTTCTCGCCGTCGGCCCCTTTTTTACGAAGGGCTGATCGGTCAAGGCAGTCTGTACCGTGATTTTGAAAGCCGTGCAGACATTGAAGCCGCATCGGCTGCAGTCGACCGTCTGATAGCGGCTGACTGCCTGCTTTTTCAATTTGCCGGGCTGCAGATTGAGCAGATTGATGAAGCCTGCGTGACCGGCGGTGCGGTCAGGGAAGCATCGGAAATTACAATGCCGGCGCTGCTTGCGACGCTCCTGATTGCCCGCACTTTTGACCAGGACACACGCGTACCGCTGCTCGACGTCGATTCTGTGCGGACGTTCGCCCTCAGGATGGACGAAATGCACGGCGAACCCGGAACTGGCCTTGATGTGTTCAGTGATCAGGCATGTTGCTGGGCCGCAGGTGCTTTGGCCCACACGGCATGTAATCCCGCTGCGGTTCGCGAACTGGTACGGGACAGCCTTGCGCCCCTGATCGACATGCTGACAGTCGTCCGCAGCGGCTCGCCCGACATTCGCTACCTTTCATCCGTGCTTGTCAGGAACAGCTGAGCAGCCATGTATACCGATATATTTATTTTCGCCATCGCTTTTACCACCTTTTCTCTGTACACGCCCCAGGAGCCACCCGTGTCGTCACCAGCCCTGGCACTGCTGTGCTGCGGAGCTGCCATGGCCGGTGTATATGTGTTCTGCCGCGTCGTTTTCTTGCGTTGCGCGCGCGCAATCAATTCTGCGGCCGCAGCCGCTGAACACTACGGCAAAGCCCTCACGGTCGCGAAATTCTGCGCCCTGGGCGCATATTGCGTGCTCATTATGCTGTGCGGCCTCAAACAGGCGCTGCCCCGGATGGTTTACGGCAGCGAGCTCGCCCTGAACGCCTGCGGCGTTGCCGTGTTTTCTGCATTGCTGCTGATCGTATGGCTGTGCGCGTTTCCCGCCTACCGCAACTGCTGTGACGCACTGAGCACGCGCGGCGGCTTTACAGCATGGAACGCGCGCCTGAGTTTAACGCTGATATTACCCTGGATTTTGTTCGCGGCTTTTCTCGACGGCCTTTCGTTGCTGCCGGCACCGGTGCTTGAATTCCTGAGCGGCAGCAATATCGCTGCAGGCCTGCTGCTGGCGCTTGTGATCGGTATTATCGGGATTTTTTTCCCCTGGACGGTAGTCAGGCTTTGGGGTTGCACCGATATGCCGCCGGGGCCTGTCCGGGACCGTATAGAGGATATATGCCGGCGTGCGCGTGTGCGCTGCGCAGGCATATATCTGTGGAACCTTTTCGGCGGTCATACGCTCAGCGCTGGTGTGCTCGGCTTTGTGCCCGCGTTTCGCTACCTGCTGATCAGTCCTGCGCTGCTTTCCATGCTCGGCGACGATGAGCTGGATGCTGTGATTGCGCATGAGTGCGGCCATGTGCGCCATCGGCACATGCTTTTCTATCTCATCTTCATTCTTGGTTATGGTTTTTGGTTTACCGCCCTGTATGGACTTTTTCTGCCGGCGCTGCATACCAGCGACCGGTTCCTTGACATGACCCTGCGGCCGGACGGCACTTTTGGATTCGCCTACCATGCCCTGATACTCGCTTCCGTGCTTATTTTTTTTCTGCTGTATTTCAGAATTCTGTTCGGGTACTTTTCCCGCACGTTTGAACGGCAGGCGGACTGCGCCGCGTTACGCCTCACCGGTTCGGCACAGGGCATTGCCGGTGCGCTTGCTGCAATCTGTTCGAACCCTGCAGCCAGGACAGCACCGAACTGGCATCACTACAGTATTACCGAGCGTATCGCTTTTGTGAATGCATGCGAACGCAGTCCGGAGCACGCTGCACGCCATGCGCGCCGCGTGCGAGCTGCCGTTTCGGTTTTCTGTGCGCTGCTGGCCGTGTCGGCCGTATTTCTCTGGATGGTCCGCAATCAATTGGCTGAACGAAATTCGCTGCACACGCTTTTGTTTGTTGAAAAAATGTCCCAGCGCCGTCCCGATGACGCTGTTCTTCGCTTCCAGCTCGCCGGGCTGTATTATGAAAAAAAGCTGTTCAGCGAGGCAGAAAAAGAGTATCGTTATTCCATAGCGTTGCGCCCCGATTTTTATGACGCATATAACAACCTGGCATGGCTGTATGCCACCTGCGAGCAGCCGAGTATGCGCAATTATCCTGAAGCGCTGCGCCTTTCAAGAATTGCCGTGTCGCTCGCGCCGCACGCATATATACTTGACACCCTTGCCGAGTGCCTGTTTGTTAACGGGCTTTACAGACAGGCGGTAATCGCAGCCGAGGAAGCGCTTCGCGCCGCAGAGCCCGAAAACCGGTTACATTATGAAAACCAGATTAAAAAATTCAGGGGAGCCCTGCCTGCCGAAGACCCCCCATCGCGCAGTGACAAACAGGGCATTACAGCAGTATAGTGCCGCGACCATCTGACGGCGATTGTATCACCGTATAGCACCAGGAGGAACTTTCCGTGCCTATCTATGAATACCGCTGTAATGTTTGCGGGAAAAAATTTGACTGCGTTACCACGCGTGTTTCTGAAAAAGCCCGGGTCGAATGCCCGGGGTGCGCAAGCGCTGATGCAACCAAGCTGGTTTCCCGCGTGCGCTATGCCGCAGGCCCGCGCCAGGATGCTCTGGCCTCGAATGCCGAAGCGTCCCTGCTGCGCTCCATGGGAGGCAATGTCAGCGACAGCGTCCGCAAGGAAATCAAACAGCTGGCTGATACCGCTTCAAAGCGCGGCAAACGCCGTTTTGAGAGCATGATGGATACCGGCACGTCGGACAGTATCGAATATTAGCCCTGCGTTCTGCAATCCATGGCAGGCCATGAAGCAGCAGTTCACATGCATTGCATGGTTTTGCAAGTTTGACTGACGTCGTGTGCCCGTTCCGGCTGACATCGTGATTCCTGCTGGACAGCGCCTAAGACGTTGTGTTGACGAACCTGTAAGTGTTCGCATTGAATCCCTGCATGCATATAAAATAATCAACGGACAGCATTGTTTTTTATTGCCTGGCATGACCATCCAAGAGGTCGTTTCCATAACGGGATCTCCCTGGCGTTACTGTGCCGGCATGAAAAAGCTGTGTCCGACCGGGGCCTGCCGCGTTTGTCCGGTAAAATGTGCCGGTAGAGAGCGTCATTCCGCTGCATCTCCGCAAGCCGTCCGCCTCTCTGAATGCAATGCGTGCGATGTCCGGCTTGAAAGCAGTGCCGGCCGTTCGTTCTCGAATAAAGGCAAAAAAAATCGTTGATCCATGTGACGGTTTTTTTCATTTTTTTTGTGTATGTTTTAGTGTTGACAGCATACCTGTATTGTGAAACAATCTGCTCGCATCAAAGAAGGTGTGCGAATGCCAGTGCCATGAAATAAACCGAATCCGTACTCAGGAGAATGGCCACACATGACAATTGGCAGCAGCGGGGCGTAACAACTGTATTAACACAATGCAAGGAGCAGGTGAGTATGGCAAACGGTAAAGTAAAATGGTTTAATGAAAAAAAAGGGTTCGGTTTTATCGAGTCGCAGGAGCATGGGGATGTGTTTGTGCATTTCAGCGCCATCCAGGGTGACGGCTTCAAGACCCTTCGCGACGGCGACAGCGTGACCTTCGAGGTTACCCAGGGCCAGAAAGGTCTGCAAGCTGTTAATGTAAAAACCGTCTAAACAACAGTCCGTTCCGACTGGAAATGGCTGTAACCATATCCCAAAAAGACCCGACCTGCCGGCCGGGTCTTTTTTTACGTTAACCCGGGATTGCAAGGATCACCGCGGCTGACGTCAGGGCCCGGGAGAAGCTGCCGCACTTCTGATGTAACGTTGCCGGGACAGCATCTTATCGTTCGTTGTTCCAGCCCGTCTGGAAAGACTGTTCTCAGCGTAACGTGCCGGTTTAAAGTACAAGACCATGTTCATGACAAAAGATGAAATCGTCGCAGCATTTGATCCCAATGCCCCGGCATCAGCGCATGCGGGTCTGTTCGGTCTTCCTTTTACATCCGCTCATGCCGACATTATAATCGTACCGGTTCCATGGGAGGCTACCGTTAGCTTCGGCTCAGGCGCATCACGCGCTCCCGAGGCTGTTCTGGAGGCCTCCGCACAAGTTGATCTGCACCACCCTGACTTTCCAGATGCATGGAAATGTGGCTGGTATCTGGATGCATTTCCTGATGACATGGCATCATGCGCAGCCAGAGCACAGGTTCTTGCCCAGAACGTCATTGCGTGCATGCACAATAGCGGCAATTGTAAACCCGGTTCCGAACTGGTCCGCTCGATTGAAGAGATTAACCGTTTATGCGCCCGCATGAACGCATGGGTCTACGAACGCTGTGCGTATTGGAAGAAACAGGGGAAAAAAGTCGGTCTGCTGGGGGGTGACCACAGCATCCCCCTGGGCTGTCTGCAGCTGCATGCCGAGCAGTATGACGGTTTTGGGGTGTTGCACGTGGATGCCCACCATGACCTGCGAGCCGCCTATGAGGGCTTTACCTATTCGCATGCATCCATTTTTTACAATGCGCTCGAAACACTTCCTGCCCTCTCAAAGGTCGTGCAGGTCGGCATACGCGATTACTGCCGCAGCGAGCATGACTATGCCCGGGAACACCGCAGCCGCATTGATGTGTTTTATGACCGCGACATGCGCAGGCGCCTCTATCGCGGCGAAACCTGGCAGACGCTCTGTCGTGAGATTATCCATTGCCTGCCGCGCTATGTGCACGTTTCGATCGACATCGACGGCCTTGACCCTGCCTTGTGCCCTAATACCGGCACGCCGGTTCCGGGGGGGCTTGCCTTTGAGGAGTTGATGTTTTTACTGAATGAACTGCATGAAGCCGGCCGCTGCCTTATCGGGTTTGACCTGTGCGAGGTTGCGCCCGGCACTGACGGCTGGGATGCCAACACCGGTGCCAGGGTGCTTTTTCATCTGTGCTCCCTGGCGTCCGGCCGTTAGGGCGGCAGCTGTTATGCCTGCAGTGCACGGGCCGCAAGCGCCCGGCTGTTTTCGGCCATCACTGTGAAATCTTCCACTTCCAGACCGGCCCCCACGGCAATCCGCTCAGCGCACGAGCGCGATATGAGGTTGTCAGGGGTATGCGTGTCGGTATTGAGCACCAGCCTGGCTCCATACCGGCGTGCCATCCGAGCCACATGTCCGTTTGACAGGCAGTGTCCCTTGCGGGCTGTGATCTCAAGGCAGACACCGCTGCGTGCGGCAATTTCGGCCGTTTCACGGCTAATCAGGCCCGGGTGCGCCAAAATATCAATGCCGCTCTGAACAGCACTCAGGTTGGTACCCTCGGGAACCGGCTCAACAAGGGTTTCTCCATGTACGATTATCAGACGGGCCCCAAGGTCGCGGCACGCACGCACAAGTGCCGCAATCGAGGCCGGCTGCACATGCGTGAGCTCGACACCGGCAACGGCATGGATGGACATGGTACGGTTGGCCGCATCACAGGCGGCGATAACCCGTGGAATGACAAAATCGAAGTTGGACTCATCAACATGATCGGTCAGTGCAATGGCCTCATAGCCGGCCTGCTGCGCACGCTGTATGAGTTCAGCGGGCAAGAGCTCGCCGTCGCTGAAAAGGCTGTGTGTATGGAGATCAATCATAGGTTTTCCTGTTCGTGCAAGAGGGTTCCTGACAGTGAGTGTATGCCGGCTTTGTGTATTAATACCCGTGCTGTCCTGCCCAGCATGGAATGCTGCGCAGGGCAATTGACAACCTTGTTTGAGCGTGTACGGCCTGCCAGGCATGCTCCGCTGCGGCTGCTGGGGGTCTCAAAAAGAACTGCCTGGCTTGTTCCGACCAGGAGCTCGTTGCGCTGTCTGCTGATAGTGCGCTGCAGGGTGTTGAGCTCTTTAAGCCGCTGAACCCTGGTGCTGTATGCAATTTTATCTGGCAGGCTGCACGCGCGGGTTCCCGCGCGATCAGTATAATGAAATATAAACAGGTCATCGAATCTGATACGTGCAATTGCTTCGCGGGTGCTCTCGAAATCGCGTTCGGTCTCACCGGGAAAACCAACAATGATGTCGGATGTTATACTGATATCGGGCCGTGCCGCGCGCAGTTTTTCGATCAGTCGTATATACTGCCCCCCAGTGTAGCTTCGATTCATGGCCAGCAAAATTCGGTCAGAACCTGATTGCAGGGGGAGGTGAATGTGCTCACAGAGCTTGTCAAGCTTGGCGAAACAGTCAATAAGACCGTCGGAGAGATCGCGCGGGTGTGATGTGATAAAGCGGAGCCTTTCAAGGCCTGCAAGCTTATTAAGCCTGTGCAGCAGAGCGTTGAATGCGATCGGTGGTGAAAGCGTTTTGCCGTAGGAATTGACGTTTTGGCCCAGCAGCGTAATTTCTCGCACTCCGGCGTCGATCAGCTGCCGGGCCTCATTAAGCACGTCCTCCGGTGTGCGGCTCCACTCTGGACCTCGCACATAGGGCACGATACAGTAGGTGCAGTAATTGTTGCAGCCCTGCATGATGCTGACAAATGCGCCGGTCTGCCCCCGGACGATTACGGAACGCGGCAGACGCGCATACATGGTGCGGGCGGCGTCAGGTTCAACGTCGAGAACGCGTTTTCCTTGAGTCGCGGCCCGCACAAGAGCGGGAAGGCGGGCAAGCGCCTGCGTACCGTAAATAAGATCGATACAGGAAAATTGTTTAAGCAGTTTGTCGGATTCATGCTGCGCCAGGCAGCCTCCGACCCCGATTAGAAGCCGGGGATTCGTGAGCTTGAGTTTTTTTAGCCGGCCCAGTTCGCTGTATATTTTATCGGCTGCTTTCTGGCGCACGCTGCAGGTGTTAAGCAATATAATATCCGCGCTTTCGGCCGATTCTGCAGGCGTGAAGTTGTGCTTTTCAAGCAGTGCGGCAACGCGTCCGGATTCATAGGCATTCATCTGACAGCCGAATGTCTTTATGTGGTAGCGTCTGGTTTCGTTCGGGTCCATGTCGGGATATAAGCGGAGGATGCCCTAGGCAGGGCAGTATCAACTCACGGTCTATACCGCAGTGCCGGATTGGTCGGCGTCTGCGGAAAGGCTCCAGCAATGGGCTTGTTCGCTTCGCGAAGGCGCGCGGCCAGATTGTTGATGATAGCAAGAGCGAGATCAGGATAGCGAGCTATATCTTCAGCGATGTTCGCAATTGAAAAAACCTGCACCAGACTGCGGCCCAGCGATGTGACAGTCGCACCGCGGGGCTGATTAAGCACCGTGCTCACCTCACCGAAAAATTCACCCGGACGCGTAATCATGGCGATTTCTTGCCCCTGTACGGTAACACGCAGGCCATGTTCTGACTCGATCAGACGGTACATTAGGCTGCCCATTGTGTTTTCGGCGAATAGCACTTCACCGTCCTGGTAGACCTGTTCACGAATCGGAATGGGACTGTCCAGGGGTATGTTACGTTCGGCCTGTTCAGTGGTCTGATCGAGCTGCCGCATGGCGGAAGTAAAAATCTGTTCGGCTAACGTCGGATGGGTAAAAAGAATATCACGGATCATTTCCGAACGGTATGCGGCAATCCGGGAGCGGGCAATGGCGCTTGCCGTTGTCGTGTAGGGGCGTTTACGGAAATAATTTTCCATGCCGAATATATCGCCCGCTGACAGGGTGCGTATGACTTTGGCATGCTGGCTGATCTCCACGCTACCATCGAGAACAACATAAAAAAAATCCTGATGCGTTCCCTCGGAAACGATAATTTCCATTGGCATATAGTTCTTAATAACAACATCGTATGTTTGCGTTGTCGTTTGCATAGGGGACCTGTTCAGGCTGTTGCCATGTTACATTCTCGTTCTGTTTCGAACATTAGCGCATGATGTGCCGGGTGTCAATATAACAAAACAGCAGTTCTGCTAGCCTTTTTGGGGATTAATGCCTCTGCATTGCCGCGGATACGCCCGGTGGCAACCACGCAAGGGATGCATGTGGTGCCATTCATGCTGCCGGATGTGCGTCCGGGCATGCGCTGTCTTCTCTGCCATTACTCATAATCCGTTCCGTGAAAATATTATTTTTCTGTTGAAAAACAGAAAAAATCGTTATATTAATGACAAATTGTAACAGGAAGTGCCGTAGGATTTATTTGCTTAAAGCCGTACAGCCGGACTGCCGATTAAATTTGTGTTGCGCTGACATTGCGCGCCCAAGCAGTTGGACTACAGACTCCGGCATACCGGGCCAATACAGATGACACCCATGAAAAGGAGTACAGGTAATGGCAGACCTTAACATGAAAATCCTGATAGTCGATGATTTTTCTACCATGCGGCGTATAGTGCGCAACATTTTGAAACAGCTTTCCTTCAATAATCTTGATGAGGCTGAAGACGGCGACGTTGCGCTCGAAAAATTGAAAAACGGCAACTATGATTTTGTCATTACCGACTGGAACATGCCGAATATGACCGGGCTTGATCTGCTGAAGGCGATACGTTCAGACGGCAGGCTTATGAACATACCTGTTCTGCTGATCACTGCTGAAGCCGAAAAGGAGAACGTCGTGCTGGCCGCGCAGGCAGGAGTGAATGATTACATCGTCAAGCCGTTTACCGGAGAAGTGCTTCAGCAGAAAATTAACCGGATTTTTACATAATTACCCTGCGTACCGTTCGACAGGTTGCTCAGCATGTCATTTGAACGCCTTTACGCATTACTGGATGCCGCTGTCGGCGAACTCGTAACCGCCGACTATGACAGCGTTCAGGATGTGATCGCGTTGTGCGGAAGTGTTGAAAAATTGCGCGACGAATCAATCGGTGCCGGCCATCGGCGCATACCGCTTGCGCTCAGCCGTTCAATCGAACTCATAAACGCCATAGTGACCGAAGAGGCATGCGACCGTGCCGCTGTTGTCGACACGCTCAATAAAATTTTTTCCGCAATACAGCATGCCCTGCGGCCGGGCTCCGATCCTGAAAAAGTCCGCCTCCCCAACTGTTTAATGCAGTCCACTGCCGTTTACGGCGTTAACGAGGGCCCTGCTTCCGACAGTCCTTATTCTCTTCCGGACTATCTCGACCGCGATATTTTTAATGAATTCCTCAGCGATCAGGAAAGTGTATTGGCGCATTTAGAGGAGCTGTTGCTCAGTCTTGAGCGCAATCGCGAGTCGGAATCGCTTGCCGATCTCAGGCGCCTGTTTCATACACTGAAAGGCGAAGCCGGTGTTTTTGAACTGCGCCAGGTAGAACGGCTGTGTCATGCCGCAGAAGACCTGATTGACGCCCAGCCCGACAGCATTCCGGTTGACGTGCTTTTTGCGGTCAAAGACTGGCTTAAGGGATGCTTTGACGCCCTGAAGCTCTCGCTTCCGGTACCTGCTTTTTCTGCCGCCCTCCTGCGTATTCTTTTCCAGGACCCGCTTGTGGATGGATCTGACGTACCCGAAACACCTGACACCAGCATATATGCGGGCGCAGAAACAACCGCTAGATTTGAACTCTCTCCTTTTATAGCCCCAGAAATTTTCGATATTTTCATTGATGAGCAGAAACATGCGCTCGAAAAAATGGAAGATCTGATCAAACTGCTCGAAAACGGACCCGACATGGAGGCGATTACCGGCCTCAAGCGGATATTTCATGTGCTTAACGGCGGATCAGGCGTATGCGGCCTTACCGATATTGAGTGGGTGTGCTGTCAGGTTGAAGATGCCATTGAGAAGGATCCCGCTGCTTTGGATCATGCATGCCTTCTGTCTGTAAAAAACTGGCTTAAGTCTGTATTCGATGCAGTCAAACAGGACCAGCCCTTGCCAGTGCTTGAAGAAACCCTGCTGGAAACCATCATACCGGCTTGTCTGCACGTTCAACGATCGCCCGCAGCAGGGGTAGCCGTGCCTGACTCATTGTATGAAGACTCAATTTTTAATGAATTTGTCGATGACCAGCAAACGGTTCCGGCTTCCATAGAAGCTCTGCTTCTCAAGCTTGAACAGCATCCTGATGCTGAAACGCTTGAAGAACTCAAGCGTGTGTTTCATACACTCAAGAGTGAAGTCAGGGTTTTCGGACTCTCCGACATTGAAACCTTGTGTCACGCGGTCGAAGATCAGCTCGAGACAAAAGGGACGGCTGTCAGGATCGATACTCTTTTCGGCGTAAAAGATTTTCTGGCCCGCTGTTTCCGCGCACTCATAAGCCGCGCACCGCTTCCGCAGCTGCCGCCGGCAATGCTCGCCATGCTGACAATCCCTGATATTGATACTGCTGACGGCCGCCTGACAGCCGCGGTCGTATTTGATCCGCTGAAGGGACCAGTGGAATTTAAAATCGAGCCCCCTGCTGTAGGGCATGGGCAGCATGTTGATCCGCCCGAGCAGCTGTCCGCATCTCTTAATTTATTGAATGCAGATCTTGACCTGCTTTCGGATTTTGTCTCCGAGGTGAAGGAACATATAGACAATATTGACACGCGCCTGCTTTCACTTGAAAACAATCCCGGTGACAGTGATCTGCTCAACGCTGTTTTTCGTGTTTTTCATACCATTAAAGGCGCTGCCGGTTTCCTGGCACTTGATGAAATTTCACGTCTGTCACACATTACCGAAAGTCTTCTTGACGGGGCTCGCAAAGGAGACATCCTGCTGAGGGGGGTCAGTATTGACGTGGTTTTCGAAGCAGTTGATGAGATGAAAAATCTGGTAGGAACCATTGAAACAGCCATTTCCTCAGGCACGGGCACCTATCCTTCAAGCACTACGGTTGATCGTCTTGTTGATAAAATAAAACGGGTGCTTGCGGTGCGTCCCGATCAGGAACGCCGACTGCTGACCCCGGCTGATACTCAGGCTGCAGCTGGAGATGTGCTGCTTACCCCCCCCCCTGAACGTTTGTCCTCAACACCACGTATGCCTCCGGTTACTGACGTCGGTATCGATGCCTCTGTAAAAATCGTTCCGGCAATCAGTTCCGATGCGTCCTCATCCAGTGCCAGCCAAGCAGCCGTTGGCGGCGAAGCGGATGATTTTTTTGAAATACAGGCGGAACCCTATGACGATGAAACCGAACCGGCCGTAATTTCCTCCGAATCGGCGCAACCTGTACAGTATCGGGCAAAAATCAAGGAATCCATCAAGGTCGACGCTGAAAATCTTGACAAGCTTATCGACGCGATAGGCGAGCTTGTGATTATTGAGGCGATGATACGCCAGGACGGCACCCTGCGAACCGCCGCCTCATCGAATTTACTGCGCACTATCACGCAGATGGATAAAATTACCCGGGAACTCCAAACGCTCGGCATGTCGCTGCGCATGATACCGATCAAACCGACTTTTCAAAAAATGGCACGTGTCGTCCGCGATCTTGCCAAAAAAGGATCGAAAAAAATCGAATTTATCACACAGGGCGAGGAAACCATGCTTGATAAAAGCGTGGTAGACCGCATCGGTGATCCCCTGATTCATCTTGTTCGAAATGCTGTTGACCATGGTATTGAATCATCCCACGATGACCGGCGACGCAACGGGAAAAATCCGGTCGGCCGTATTTCCCTGAACGCGTTCCACAAAGGCGGGAACATCTATGTTGAAATTCGCGATGACGGCCGCGGTCTCGACCGGGCTGCTATCATTCGCAAAGCCGCTGAAAAGGGAATGATCCGTGAAGGTCAACAACTCAGTGAACGCGAGATATATAATTTAATTCTCCTGCCCGGGTTTTCAACCGCTGCTAAAGTAACCGATGTATCCGGTCGCGGGGTCGGCATGGATGTTGTCAAGCGTACAATTGAAGACTTGCGCGGCACTATCGATATCCATTCCGAACATGGAACTGGAACGACTATCACATTGCGGCTGCCGCTGACGCTTGCGATTATCGACGGGATGCTGGTCCGCATCGGTACCGAACGCTATATCATACCGACACTCTCGATTGTCAAATCGATCCGACCCTGTCCCGAAGATGTCACAACGGTCGTCAACAAGGGCGAAATGGTAGCCGTGCGGGATACGCTGATTCCCCTGCTCAGGCTGGCCAGGCTCTTTGACATCAGGGACGCTGTTCAGAATATCGAAGACGGCATTGTTATCGTTGTTGAGGACAGCGGAAGAATGACGGGCTTGCTTGTTGATGAACTTCTGGGACAGCAGTCAACCGTCATCAAGTCACTCGGAGCGCTTAAGGGGATGGCCGGAATTTCAGGCGGTTCTATCATGACAGACGGCAGCGTGGGCATTATCCTTGATATTGCCGGAGTCGTTAAACTCGCATTCGGGGACAACGCGATTGAACAGGTATAAAGGCTGCACCGGCCTGTTCATGACATAAAAATTCAACACGGGGGTACATTCGATGACCGATATTAACAGAAACGATGCAGGAGGTCTTTCACGAAAGGAAAAATTCCTGACTTTCAATCTGGCAGGAGAGCAGTACGGACTTGAAATCCTTAAAGTTCGTGAAATTATCGGCCTCATGAACATAACATCTGTACCGAGAACGCCGGACTTCGTGCGGGGCGTCATCAACCTGCGCGGCAAAGTCATACCGATTATAGACCTGCGCACCAAGTTTGGCATCGCTGCCATTGAGGATACCGAGCAATCCTGTATAATTGTCGTCGATATCATTGAAGATCAGAATGCCGTACAAATGGGTATCATTGTCGACAGCGTTTCCGAGGTTCTCGATATTCATGTCAGCGATATAGACGAAGCCCCCCGGTTCAGTGCGTCTGTTGACACCTCTTTCATCAAAGGAATAGCCAAAACAAAAGGCGGTGTTAAAATTTTGCTCAAAATAGAGGATGTGCTGACAACGGATGAAATCCGGGGGTTGCCGTCAACAGCCGGAATGGATGCTGATGAATAGGCCGCCGGTGGGCTTGATTGATGGACAGCGCGACCTTTGAACGCCTGCGTACGATTATATACGACAGCAGCGGCATCAGCCTGCGGGAAACCAAAGAGGCTATGGTGTCGGCTCGTATTGCAAAACGCATGCGCGCCCTGGGCTTGGAAACACACGAACAATACCTGCGCGTTCTTGAGCATGACGACGGCGGCGAAACAACTCGGTTTCTTGATGTAATATCGACCAATGTAACCAGTTTTTTCAGGGAAAGTCAGCATTTCGATTTTTTGCGTGATGTTTTGACGGCGCGACAGAGAAGCGGGATCTCAAAAATCCGCATATGGTCCGCTGCGGCCTCAACAGGTGAAGAAGCGCTTTCGGCTGCAATGGTCGCATGGGACGTTTTTGGAGCACGGCCGGTTGATTGCAAAATACTGGCGACCGACATTTCCACACGGGCGCTTGTCAAGGCTCAGCAGGGAATATATGATGAACTTCAGATGGAAAACGTTCCCGAGCAGCTGCGCAGGAGGTTTTTTGTGCGCATGCGCGACGGCAATGTTACGCGGTACCGCGCCTGCGTCGAACTCATGGGCCGCATCGTCTACCGCCGGCTCAACCTCTCACGTCCGCCTTTTCCCATGCGCGGGCCGCTTGATGTTGTTTTTTGCAGAAACGTTATGATATATTTCGACAACGAGGTCAGAAACAGGCTTATTAAAGAAATATACAGACTGTTGCAGCCCGGCGGTTATCTGTTTACCGGACATGCTGAAAGTCTAAACAGCCTAAAAACCGATTTTGTGTGCATACGGCCAACAATATATCAGAAGCACTAAACGCCTGCGCCGCTTGAAATTGTCTATCCGGAGAGTCTGAGTGAAAACGATTGTTGTCGGCATATCTGATATGAAGGTATCGAACAGGCCCGATGAGGTTTTGATCACCTATTCGCTGGGATCTTGTTTGGGAGTCATCGTCTATGATCCTGTGGCGCGTGTTGCAGGGCTGCTGCACAGCATGCTGCCCCTGTCAAAAATTGATACACAGAAAGCCAAAGCCGCGCCATACATGTTTGTCGATACAGGCATACCTCTGTTGTTCAAGGAAGCCTACTGTCTGGGTGCCGAAAAGCGTAACATGATTGTAAAGGCCGTCGGCTGCTCGTCCCTTCTTGACGAAAAGGGTTTTTTCAAAATAGGTGAGCGCAATTTTACTGTTTTGCGCAAGCTGTTGTGGAAAAATAATATCCTTATTGAAAAACAGGATATCGGGGGGAGCTTGTCGCGAACGGCATCCATTATTGTCGCCAGCGGTGAAGTAAGAATCAAATCAGGAGGCCGTGAGTATGCCCTGTAAGGTGAACGTCCTCAACAATGATTCAGTTCTCAAAGGACGCTGATTAGCCTGCGTAACAAATCTGTATGCAATGGAGGCGGTAATACCATGTCATTTAACATACTCATCGTCGATGACTCACGTACAATCCGTTCAGTCATTAAAAAAACCTTGTACATAGCCGGCGTGCCGCTCAATGAGGTGTATGAGGCCAGCAACGGACTTGAAGGGCTTCAGTTTATGCGTGATAACTGGATTGACCTGTGCTTTGCAGACATCAACATGCCGGTCATGAACGGCATTGAAATGATCGAAAAAATGCTTGAAGACCAGGTGCTGGCGAAACTGCCGGTCGTCATCGTTTCCACCGAGGGCAGCAAAACACGCATTGAGGAGCTTTTTAAAAAAGGCGTGCGGGCCTATCTGCGCAAGCCCATAACGCCCGAAATAGTGCGTAATGTCGTCAAGGAGATTCTGGGAGATTATGATGAATAAAGAAGACCGTAAAATCCTGCGAGATGTCTGCTTCAGCGTGTTCGAACAGCTTGCTTTTATGTTCGGAGACGAACTCGAAGAAGATGAAATAGACATTGGGGCCGATACTTTTTTTCGCGCCACGATGGGATTTAAGGGTCCTATGCAGGGCAGCATTTCCATCATTGTGCCTCAAACGATTTCGACCACCCTGGCCGCCAACATACTCGGGCTTGATGACGATCAGGATGTCTATCCCGAGACAGCCATTGACGCCCTCAAGGAGTTGCTCAATACTATTACAGGCAGGCTGATGACTGAAATTTTCGGTGAGGATGCGGTGATTGACCTTACCATACCGGTCACGGAACAGCTCAATCATGCTGACTGGGAGTCGCTGGTTGAAAGTGATGAGTATCTCGTTATCGATATCGATGAAAATCCCGTGCTGATTTCCTTGCAGATGCAGTAAAGGTTATATGATGCCAATAAAGGTACTCATTGTTGATGATTCCGCGGTCGTGCGCAACATCCTTTCGACAGAGCTTGCGAGCGATCCGGATATAGAGGTCGTTGAAACGGCGCCGGATCCCTATGTCGCCCGTGAACATATAGCGCGGTTCAAGCCAGACGTGATCACGCTTGATATTGAAATGCCGCGCATGGACGGCATTACCTTCCTGCGCAAGCTGATGAAACACTATCCGATGCCGGTTATCGTTGTGTCTTCCCTGACACAAAAGGGCAGTGAACTCGCCATGGAAGCGCTCTATGAGGGTGCAGTGGATGTCATGTGCAAGCCCGGACGCGCTTATAGCGTCGGTGATATGACCATGAGCCTGATCGAAAAAATAAAGGCCGCCGCCCGCGTCAGGGTCGAGGACTTTGATGCCATGAAGAATCAGCTGTTTCGCACTAAATCGAATCTTTCCCTTTCGCGGACAACCAACAAAGTGGTTGCCATGGGCGCTTCGACCGGCGGAACCCAGGCCCTAGAGTACATACTGACTTCGCTGCCCGCCAACTCTCCGGGCATTGTGATTGTACAGCATATGCCTGAACGCTTTACCAAGAGTTTTTCGCAGCGACTGAATGATTTATGCAAAATCGAAGTACGTGAAGCCGTCGATAAAGATCGTGTGGTACCAGGCACCGCTCTGATTGCGCCGGGCAACAAGCACATGGTGTTGCGGCGCTCCGGTGCCACGTACTGTGTCGAGGTCAAAGACGGACCCCTGGTTAAGCGCCAGCGGCCCTCGGTTGAAGTGCTTTTTAATTCCGTGGCGAAATACGCCGGTGCCAATGCTATAGGCGTTATTCTGACCGGCATGGGCTCTGACGGGGCAGACGGCATGCTGAAGATGAAACAAAACGGCGCCGTTAATATCGCTCAGGATGAAAAAACCTGCGTAGTATTCGGCATGCCCAATGAGGCCATCAAGGCCGGAGCGGTCGATGCAGTGCTGCCGCTGCCGAAAATCCCCGAAGCAATCCTCCAGCACGCCTGATCCCTTCATTTCTTTTAAACTCTTTTTCTGAGGCGTGAGCCATCGTACTATGCGTGCCGCACCGTTTATAAAACTACCGAATAAGAGCCTTGAAGCGAAGGTTCAGTTCCGGTATGGGCTGCTGATGGCAATCATGATTGCCATCATTTCTGCTGCTGCCTGCGCTTCCGCTGCGGAATTTTTTCAAAAATCCGGCCCGCTGCTCCACACGTTTGTTGAACTCAAGGCCTATGGTGACAACGAGACAGCTGATGTGCTTGACGGGGCGTTCACCGAAATGGAGCGCGTCAATTCTCTGTTGAACAACTACGACCCGTCAAGCGAGGTGTCGGCCCTTAATACCGCATCCTCCCGTCGCTGGGTTACCATCAGCCCGGATACTTTTGAGGCGTTGAATATTGCTCAGACATACGCCCGGCTGAGCGGCGGGGCTTTTGATTTTACAGTCGGTCCGCTTGTTTCCCTGTGGGGCTTTAACAAGGATCAGCCCGGGCTTGCCGACGAGGATCCCTCTCAGGCGATGATTAAGGATACAATGCGACTGGTTGACTACCGTGCGCTGAAGTTCATCCGGCATCAATCGGTAATATCCGGCCGGCTGGAGCACAGCGGCATGAGAATCGATGTCGGTGCTTTTTCAAAAGGGTTTGCAGCTGACAAAGCCCTGTATTTTCTCCAGCATCATGGCATCACAAGCGCACTTGTCGCTGCCGGGGGAACAATCTGCGCCGTCGGCTCAAAACCCGACGGGCAGCCTTGGCAGATCGGCATCAGGCACCCACGCAATGACAGCTCGTTTTTGACGGTTGTCGCGTTGCGGGACCAAAGCGTGTCCACCTCAGGCGACTACGAAAAATTTTATTATAAAGCCGGTAAGCGCCGCAGCCATATTATAGACCCGCGTACTGGATATCCGGTTACTGCGATTCAGTCGGTTACGGTTATTGCTCCAACCGGTATTGCCAGTGATGCGCTTTCAACGTCACTGTTTGTTCTGGGACCTGCTGACGGGATCAGGCTCATCAAGAAACTCCCCGGTTGTGAAGCCCTGATTGTGACAGCTGATGGCGAAGTGGTCTACACTAACGGGTGGCCTCAAAAAACAATTATTTATTAATTTTTAAAATCATTATATCCTGGTTGACATGATTATTTCCCTTATCGGGCAGCCATCAGTGCGGGTTTATGGAGGCTGTGTTTCAACGCCGGTTATTACTATTGACTTGACATACTCGAGGTCCCGTTCGAAATCAAAGTTGCGCGCATCCCTGCCTGTCCTGCCCCTAATAGAGAGTTTATAGTCGGCCGTGCCTGATGCCGGATCAATGCGCAGTTCCTGCGGCAGCAGGCACTGTGTCTCAACGGCAGTTCCAGCTGATGTATGCACATACATTTTTTTACCTGCTTCGGTTGTGCGCCATTCAATCCTGTTGATAAAAGCGAGCGGTATACTGAACGGAACAAGTGTTACGCCAGCCTGTCCCGCACTATTTAATTTCACTTCGCTCACCATTAACACTTTGCCTGTACGCGTGTAGGTTTCTAAAAAAGCGGTTTCTCCGCGCTCCTGCCACCAGTAAAGCAGGTGGGTATCGTATATATCGGTTTTAGTATTGTAAACGTCTATAACCTGTGCTTTGATGTACGGAGGGCCTGATGATTCCGAACAGGCTGCCGCGCATAGCCATACGATACTCCAAAGACAGGCGGTCCATTGGCCGCGATTCAAAAATGGATTGCGTCCGGTTGGGGTCATCATGCGCATATAACTATATATCAGCTGAATGATGGTACGCAATCCCCTTTGCCGTCAGGCAGGTGATAGAAGGACTGATGCTTCAATGATTGATATATCCCACAGGGACACGGTCCAGCCGTTCACATCCATGAAACATTTTCCAAAAATAGATTTACATCGCCATCTTGAGGGCAGCGTTGAGCCTGAAACGCTGCTCACAATAGCCAGCAAGTGGGGCGGGAAGCTGCCTGCCTATGAGCTTGAGGCTCTGCGTCCGCATATTCAGATGACCCCTGAGCAGCGAGGGTTTACCGTTTTTTTATCTAAGTTTTCAGTCTTCCGTGGATTGTATACCTGCCGAGAGGCGATTGAATACGCTGTCTGCTGTGCCGTACAGGCGGCTGCAGCGGATAATGTCAAATATCTTGAATTGCGGTACAGCCCGTCGCATTTTGCCGCCCAGGGACGCTTCTGTGAGCGCGATGTTGCTCATTGGATACACGTCGCCATGCAGCGCACCGCACTCTCGTGCGGTATTATCGTTGTGCCCCTGTTGACAATCAGCCGTGACTATGGATTTGAACTTGCGTCGTCAACCGTAGATATGGCTTTGAGCATGCCGGACGATTATTTTATGGGACTTGATATCGCCGGCAATGAGCTTGAAAATCCTGCTGATCCGTTTGCCGTACTGTTCGAAAAATTCCGCGCCCGAGGCCGTGGCCTGTCTATTCATGCGGGAGAGGTGTCTAGCCACGCGCATGTGCGGCAGGCTGTGGTGCAGTTCGGCGCACGACGCATCGGTCACGGCATCAGCGCGGCCAAGGACCCCAACCTCATGTGCCTGCTGAGAGATCGTGACGTTCTGCTTGAAATATGCCTTACGAGCAATGTACATACCGAAGCGGTACCGTGTATCCGCGAGCACCCGGTATGCGACCTTGCGCGCAACGGTGTGGCGTGCTGCCTGAATACAGATGACCCGGCTATTTCAGCTATAACGCTGAGTCATGAATATGAACTTGCCGTTGCGGAGCTTGGGTGCAGCGAGGCATTTCTGCATGAGATGAACCGCGTCGCGCTCAGGCATGCGTTCCACCCTGATCAGGCCTGGCTTCAAAAAAAAATCGGGCATTACTGGCAATAGGTTAGAGGGCGTAAAAAAGTATTCCTTGAGGGGCGTGAGACCGCAATCAGGTGCGGCCTTTTTTTTTGGCAGCGATATATTCCAGTCGTTCAGCGATAATTTTTTCATATCCGCGGCCTGAGGGCTGATAAAAACACTCCGTGGCGATTTCGTCGGGGAGAAGTTGCTGATCGGCAACGGCATCATTGAAATTATGGTCATATTTGTAGCCGCTGCCGTAGCCCAGATCACGCATAAGCCCGGTAGGCGCATTGCGGATATTGAGCGGAACTGGCAGGGTACCGGTTTTATGGACACAGCGCATTGCCTTCTGCCAGGCAACATACAGGGCATTGCTTTTAGGGGCGGTCGCGAGATAGACAGCCGCCTGCGCAAGGGCCAGTTCACCCTCAGGGAGACCGATGCAGTGAAAGGCGTCACGGGCATCAAGTGCGATCTGCAAAGCGCGCGGGTCAGCATTCCCAATATCTTCGCTGGCAAAACGAATCATGCGCCGCGCGATGAATAATGGATCCTCACCGCTCGCGAGCATACGGGCAAGCCAGTACAGAGATGCATCTGCATCGCTGCCGCGCAGGGACTTGTGAAGGGCTGAAATCAGGTTGTAATGTTCTTCGCCGGTCTTGTCATAGCGCAGCATTTTTTGCTGCATAGCGTTCTCAACGGATGCGCGGCTTAAGCAGCGCACCCCCGCTTCGTTAGGGCCGGTGAGCATAACGCTTAGTTCCAGTGTGTTCAAGGCTGCGCGTGCATCGCCCTGGCTGTAGTGTGCAATGAATGCCAGCAGTTCAGATGCAGCTTCGGGGTGAAAGGCGCCCATACCCCGTTCAGGGTCGGCAAGCGCATGTTCGAGAATGGTTGTGATATCGGTTTCGCTGAGCTGTTTGAGGACCAGGACTTTGGTTCGCGACAGCAATGGCGATACAACCTCAAATGACGGGTTTTCAGTCGTAGCCCCGACAAGAACAATGTCACCGTTTTCAACATGCGGCAGGAATGCATCCTGCTGGGCTTTGTTGAACCGGTGAATTTCATCAATGAAAAGCACAGTGCCGCGGCCCTTGTGCTGACGGAGTTCTGCTGCAGCCGCAATGACCTGTCGTACATCTTTAACGCCAGCGGTAACGGCACTGAGTGCGGTAAACGCATACCCGGAGGAGGCTGCTATAATATGGGCAAGAGTTGTTTTCCCGGTGCCTGGAGGACCCCAGAAGATAATCGAATATGGCTCGGCCCGGACTATCATGTGGTGCAGCAGACGGCCAGGTGCTGTCAGGTGTTCCTGGCCTGTGAATTCGGACAGGCTGCGGGGCCGCATGCGATCGGCAAGCGGTACGTTAAATTTAGGAATTTTTGTCATGCTCTCATGCCATCAGCAGTTGAACCTGTAAGCAGAATACGATGAATACAGATTTTGTCAAGCATACCGGATCCGCCGTGAAACGGCAGCAGACTGTAAATTGACCGGCAGGCTTGTTGAGATAGGATTTTTTATTATATTGCACATGCGGAATATGCTATAGTTGCAAGCCTGCGTGCACACTGCCGCATGTGTATTTTTATTAGATGAGGAGATTTGCTGCAGTATGTTTAACGAAGCCCTGCAGACGCTGGCCGCCGGATGCAATCTTGATGACGACGTCATGAGTGCATGCATGCATGCGATCATGAGCGGCAATGCCACCGAAATCCAGATCGCATCGTTTCTCACCGCCTTGTCGATTAAGGGTGAATGTGCGGCTGAAATCGCTGCTGCCGCGCGGGTTATGCTCTCAAAAGCCGCTTTAATCCCGCTCAAGCGGGATGCGGATGAACAACTGGTGGACATTGTCGGTACCGGCGGCGACATGGCCGGCACATTTAATATCTCGACCGCTGCTGCGTTTGTTGCCTGCGCTGCCGGATTGCGTATCGCCAAGCACGGCAACAGGGCAGCCACCAGCCGTTGCGGCAGCGCTGATGTGCTTGAAGCGCTCGGCATTAATATACTGCTTACACCGGAGCATGTCGCCGACTGTATCGAGTCTGCTGGCATCGGTTTTCTGTATGCCCGCACGCTGCATCCAGCAATGCAATATGCAGCTTCGGTTCGTGCGCAGATTCCCCTGCCAACAGTATTTAATCTTCTTGGACCCCTCACAAACCCTGCAGGTGCCGATTGTCTTGTCCTGGGCGTCAACCGGCGCGACCGTACTGAAATGATGGCAACTGTTGCCGGTCTTCTCGGCAGAACGCGTGCACTTGTCGTTCACGGCCTTGACGGACTGGATGAAATAAGCATTTGTGCACCCACGCAGATCAGCACATTTGAAAAGGGGAGGGTGACGACGATTATCCTGAATCCCGCAGACCTGGGGATTGAGAACGCCAGGGCAGAAGATATAGCAGGTGGGGACGCAATCTGCAATGCGGAAATCATACAGGCAGTGTTACAAGGTGAGAAAAGCCCGCGACGTGATATTGTGTGTTTAAACGCTGCCGCAGCCCTCGTGGCCGCAGGCAGGGCACCCGCATTTGGCCGTGCGTTCGTCCAGGCCTGCGAAGCCGTTGATTCCGGCGCTGCACTCGGGAAACTGCATCAATTGCAAAAAATTACATCTGGATTTAAGCCTTCAGCATGATTCTTTCAAAAATTATTGCGCATACCCAACGAGACCTGGCCGTGCGTATGCACACAGTCAGCTGTCAGCAACTCATGCAGCAGATAGCCGTGCAGCCGCCCTGCCGTGATTTTGCGGGTGAGCTGAGCCGGCCGGGCACAGTCAATATTATTGCAGAAGCCAAAAAAGCCTCCCCATCAAAGGGCGTTCTATGCCCGGATTTCGATCCGGTGGCCATTGCGCGCTGCTATGCAGACAACGGCGCCTGTGCCCTATCTGTATTGACTGAGAAGCAATTTTTCCAGGGAGATTTACAATACCTCGCACAGATTAGGCGAGCGGTTGACCTGCCGCTGCTCAGAAAGGATTTTATTATAGACCCCTACCAAGTGTATGAGGCCCGCGCGGCAGGAGCTGACGCTTTTCTTCTGATTGCCTCAGTGCTTCCGGAAGAAGAACTCAGCTCGCTGATACGTTTGGGGAGTTCCCTGGGCATGCATGCGCTGGTTGAGGTTCACTCGCAGGAAGAGCTTTCTGTTGCGCTTCATGCAAAATCTCGAATAATAGGCATAAATAATCGTAATTTAAATACTTTTTGTACTAATATTGAAACAACGGTTCAGCTGCTGCCACTGATACCTGACGGCATCGTTACGGTCAGTGAAAGCGGCATTGCAACCCCGGACGACATCAGACGTCTGCGCTCGTGCGGAATTGATGCCTTTCTGATCGGCGAATCGCTCATGCGTGCAACCGACCCCGGGGTCAAGCTATCTGAACTGCTCAGCGCATAGTACTGCGATGGCGAAGGCATCCTATCCGGAAACCGTCAACTGGCTTTTCGGTCTCCAGAAATTCGGCATAAAACTGGGCCTTCAATCGATTACACGTTTACTTGAACTGCTCGGCAATCCGCATCACCGGCTTCGATTCATTCACATTGCCGGTACCAACGGCAAGGGCTCGACAGCCGCTTTTTTGCACGCTATATATTGCACGGCCGGCTACCGTCCGGGACTGTACACCTCGCCGCACCTGATCGATTTTTCCGAGCGCATCGTTATAGGCGGACAGCCCATTGATCGAAGTTCTGTCTGTACCCTCACCAGCCGCCTGCGATCACTCTGCCGCAGCAATCATCTTGACCATGTCAGCTTTTTTGAATTTACAACCGCGCTTGCAATGATGTATTTCGAGCAAAAAAAAGCCGACCCGGTCATACTGGAAACCGGACTCGGCGGACGCCTTGACGCCACCAACGTCGTAGATCCGCTGCTCAGCATTATCACCTCTATCAGCCGTGAGCATACCGCACATCTCGGTCCGACACTGACGCATATCTGCCGCGAAAAAGCAGGCATCATCAAAACAGGACGGCCCTGCGTGAGCGCGGTGACACGCCCCGGGCCGCGCGACCTCATCCGCGGCGTCTGCACCGGCGCCGGATCGAAACTGCTTGAATACGGCCGCGATTTTATGATGCGCCGCTGCGGCCGCTGCTACCGCTATCAGGGTCCCGACATCTGCTATAGCGCTGTGAGGCTTTCGCTTGAAGGAAGCCATCAGGCGCGCAATGCCGCGCTGGCCATAACCGCAGCCGTCCAACTGCGCTCGCGCGGCCTGCCATGTTCTGATGCCGCCATATGCAGCGGACTGGGTAACTGCTTCTGGCCGGGTCGCCTTGAAAGCGTAGTCTTCCATGATCGCCGATTTGTGCTCGACGGGGCTCATAACCCGGCCGCCTGGCGGGTGCTTGCCAGAGCGCTTGCAAACAAATTCTCCTACCGGCGCCTTGTTCTGATAATCGGTGTCATGCGCGACAAGGATATACGCTCGCTTCGTTTCCTGATCGCACGAGCTCATCGGTGCATTTTTTTTAAACCCCGCATGGAACGGGCCGCAGGGCGCGACTGTCTTGAAAAATATGCTGTATTTTCAGACAAAAAAAAGGTATTGTGGCGGGAAACAATCGCGCAGTCCCTGACGGCCGCTGTCGAACATGCCGGGCCCGGCGATCTAATATGCATTACTGGATCACTCTTTACTGTTGGAGAAGCGCGTGAACTTATCTGCTGCCCCGCACCCGTCAACGGCCGGAGGATCGGACTGTAGCATGTGGGTCCCGACCGGGCAGCAATGGCAACCGCAAAAGCTCATATAAACCGCCGATTCAATACCACCTGTATGCCATGGCGCACTTAAAATCTATATTGATCCTTTTCGTTGTAGTAGGTGCCGCTGTAGATGCCTTTGCCGGTCTGTACGAATCCCGGTATGACCAGGATCGAGAACTGCCGGTCAATGTAACTGCCGAAAAACTCCAGTATAATGACAGGACCGACATGTTGACAGCTCAGGGTGATGCCTTCATTACCCAAGGCACGCGCAGCATCAAGGCCGACAAAATTCAGATCAATCTTGCAACCAAGGAAACGGAAGCCCTGGGAAATGTGCTGCTTACCCAGGACGGCGACACTATAGCGTGCGAATCATTCACGATCAATCTTGACACGCAGGTCGGCGTTGTCCATCAGGCGAAGATATTTATCAAAAACGAAAACCTGCATATCAACGGCCGCGATGTACAGAAAACAGGGGCGAACACGTATAAGGTTCACAACGGCACGATTACGACCTGCGATACGGACAATCCGCCGTGGCGCATCGACGCCTCCGAGATCGACGTGGAGGTTGAAGGCTATGCCGTCGCACGAAATCCGCTGCTCCGTGTAAAAAGCATACCGGTCATGTATCTCCCCGCTGTGGTTGTTCCGGTCAAGCTGAAACGCCAAACCGGGTTCCTGCTGCCACAGATTGGTTATTCCAACCGGTCAGGAGCCCTCATGGAAAACTCCTTTTTCTGGGCCATTAATAATCAGAGCGACGCAACTTTCTGGCTCGACACGGCAACCAGACAGGGTATCGGCTCCGGCCTTGAATACAGGTTAAAACTCGCCGAACAGACCGACGCAAAGCTGTACGGTTATTTCTATGACGAGACGAACCGCTATCAGGATGACCGCTACCGCAATATCCTTGACCGCGATGAGCAGCGGTACTATGTCAATTTTGAAGGGCAGCACTATTTCAACAGCGATATGTACCTGAAGTCTGATATCTCGCAGACCTCCGACCGTCAGTTTTATTATGATTACAAATCAGTCGTCAGGCGATCTCGAGGCGTTATAGACCGCAGCAGTTCACGCAATTACGACAAGCAGGAGTCCACTGTTTTCTTCAATAAAAACTTTGCGGCCTCCAATCTGCTGGTTAATATGAACTGGTACCGCGACCTGCGCAACAGCGACGATGAAGATGTGCGCTACAGCCGCAATGAAACAGTCCAGACACTTCCCCAAGTGCTGTATTCAAGCATGCTGCAGCCTGTTTCACATACGCCGCTTTTCTATCAGCTTGAAGCAGGCTATGATAATTTATGGCGGGAAAGCGGACAGCGAAGTCAGCGCATAACCATGTACCCGCAGCTTTCAATGCCGATGTTGTTTGGCAGCTGGTTAAAATTAACACCCAGGACCGGTGTGCGAGGCGTTCAGTTCTTTGGTCTTAATCACAGCGACGACAATGAGCGTACCGGAATTTTCCCGACTGCCAACGTCAACCTTGCCACCAGTTTTGTCCGTGTATTTGATGTGGATGGTAAAAGCCTTAAAAAAATACGACACATGATTGAACCGGGCCTTGAATATGAATTTGTTGAAACAGACCGGCAAAGCGATTTTCCTTACTTTGACGATCCTGACGACTATTACCGTCGCCACTGGGCAGGCTACTATCTGAAAAACCGCTTTACTGCCCTTATGCATGATGCAGCCGGCGAGCTGACCGAACACGAAATCGGGTATGTGAAGGTCGGGCAGCTATTCAATTTTACCCAGCCGACGCAGGGGCTTTACTATGAAGGTGACCGCACCACGACCTCATCGGACATTTTTAGCGAGTTTCGCCTTGATCTGCATCGCAATTTTTACTTCAAAAGCAGTGTCTATTATGATACCTACGACCAGCGCCTGCGCCGTTACAACCTGATGGGACGCCTGCACGGCTCCCGCAAAGACTACCTCAGCCTTGAATACCGCTACTGGCGCGAACTCTACGACTATCTTAAGTTCGATACCTATTTCAATATTACGAGCTGGTTGGCTTTATTTGCCAATACCCGCTATGATTTCTACGATTATGATGATAATGATCCACCCGGTCCCCCCGACCCCCCTCATAAAGATAATTACGATGAACTTATAGACTCTGAATTCGGTATTGAATATCACAGCCAGTGCTGGGGCATTCGCTTCTGGTATGAATCCGACGGCAGCACCCCTGACACACGCTCCGATTCATCAGTTAAAACCATGTTTTTTATTAAAGGCTTCGGTGATTACAGTATTTGGTGATGCTGCCGCAATCGTTTTAGGGCAATCGCCGGTCATGCCCGGCCGCCGGTACAGAACCTAATGACAACTGCATAATCAACAGCACTGACAGATCGGCAAGGAGTACGCATGACTGACAGCAGCGGCAGAGTACTCGTCGTTGACGACAATGAGTTGATTCGCAGGCTTGCCACCGCACTTCTGGCAAAAAAAAACTATGAAATCGCAACCGCCACGAACGGCATGAGCGCACTGAGCCGCGCTGCTGGATTTGACCCTGACGTGATTCTGCTCGACGTCATGATGCCCGAAATGGATGGTTTTGAGTGCTGCCGCCGCTTGAAGGCCCATGCCGCAACCAGGGATATCCCGGTTGTGATGGTTTCGAGCAATACTGACGCGATTGATAAAATCAAGGGACTCGAAACAGGAGCTGCCGATTATATAGTTAAACCCTTTGATTACGGGGAACTTCTCGCCCGCGTGGCCACGCAGGTTAAGATGAAGCGCCTGCTTGATGAGCTTGAAAAAAAAAATGAGCTACTTCAGGAAATGGTCAAGAAGGACAGCCTTACGAATCTGTACAATCACCGCTATTTTCATGAGCGGCTCAGTGATGAATTCAGCCTGTGCCGCGGGCGACAGGAGGCGCTGAGCTGCCTTGTATGTGATATCGATCATTTCAAAAACATCAACGACACCTTCGGGCATCAGGCCGGCGATACAATTCTCCAGTCGCTGGCATCGGTTTTTCGCGAACTTCTCCGCCGAGACGATGTTGCTGGCCGCTACGGCGGCGAGGAATTTGCGTTTATCCTGCCGCGCACAGGCACCGATGAAGCTGCCGTTCAGGCTGAACAGATCCGTTGTCAGGTCGAAAAAACCCACTTTAATTTCAGCGGAACAGCAGTAAACGTTACCGTCAGCGTAGGCGGCGCATGCTATCCTGCTGTGCATGCCCAAACCTCCAGCGAGCTTATCAGGCTGGCTGATAATGCTCTGTATGCCGCTAAACAGCGCGGCAGAAATACCGTTGTTATCGCACCGTGATAGCGCAGGTTCTGCAATGCAACATACTCTACACCTCCTGCTCATCGACCCAACGGACGAACTGTACCGAAGCGTTACTGCTCAGGCCAATCGACTGTCTGTAGATATTACGCTGCGCCGCTCGGATGATTGCACAGCGGCACTGGAAGTTCTCCGCGCAGAACCTTTTAATGCGGTCGTGTGCAGCTGTGCAGCTGATATCGGCCCATACAGCCGTATCGTCGACTATCTTGAAGAACACGTACCAGCAATTCCCGTGTTTCTGGTTTCGCGTGTTTTTACACATGATGAAATCGCCGGTGCGCTCAAGTCAGGCATACGTTGCTGCTGTGCATTTGATGAAACCGATCTTGTACTGGCCTGCCTTGACCGTCCAATCCGCAATAATGCTGGTACGCTCATGCCTGCTGAAGCAACCGTTCTTGATGCGTCCCTTTACTGCCTGCGACCAGTTATCGAATTATCTTTTGATGCAATTGTTCTCTGCGACACGGGGTGGGGGGTGCGGGCTGTTAATGCGGCTTTTCAGCGGTTAAGTTGTTTAAGTGCTGACGCTGCCGAAGGCAGGCCGCTGCAATCATTTACCCCTGCGCAGCCCTCAATCTACACATCAGTCACCGGCGACAAAATTACCGTTGACGCGAACGCTCTTGCCGCGTATCAGCGCAACATGGCTGACCTGATGGCTCGAGGCACGCAATCCGGTTGGAAAACTTATATAGTGCGATCTGATGCATTGCTTGTTCCGGTTGAACAGAATGCAGCCCCCGTCCATGACGTGAACGGAAACTGCGCCGGCTTTATCGTAATCATGCGTGATCTGAGCGAAGGCCATGCCGCTGAACAGCGTCTGGCGATGTCCAACCAAGAACTGGCTGATATAAACCGCCAGCTTGAACAATTAATTGAGCGTGCCAACGAGATGGCCTGCCGAGCGGAAATCGCCAACATCGCCAAGAGTGAATTTCTCGCCAATATGAGCCATGAAATCCGCACCCCTCTCAACGGCATTATCGGCTTTACCGATCTGCTGCAGGACTCCGACCTTGACATGGAGCAGAGGGACTATCTGCGCACGATCAAGGAAAGCGGTGAAGTGCTGCTTACCATCATAAATGATATACTCGATTTTTCAAAAATTGAGGCCGGCCGCATCGAACTTGAGTCTATTGAATTTGATCCCGAGGTCATGGCGTACGCGGTCTGCGACATGATACGTCCCCGTATTGGATCAAAGCCGATTGAACTGCTGTGCAACATCAGTGAGGCCGTCCCATCCGAACTGATAGGCGATCCCCACCGCATGCGCCAGATTCTTATCAACCTTATGGGCAATGCCGCTAAATTTACCGAATCCGGCGAAATTGAACTTTTACTTGATGCCGATCAACAAAGTGACGAAGAAGTTACGTTGCACGTCAGTGTCCGCGACACTGGTATCGGTATACCCAAAAGAAGCCTCAAAACCATTTTTGATGCTTTTCAGCAGGTTGATGGCTCAACAACGCGCAAATACGGGGGGACAGGTCTCGGGCTGGCGATTTGCAAAAAAATCGCCGGCCTTATGGGCGGCGATGTGTGGGTTGAGAGCGTCCGCGGACAGGGGAGCACCTTTCATGTTACGGCAATTTTCAGTCAGTGTGCCCATGACCGGCGCTGCACTATTAAAAGCGTTTCATTGCGTGATCGGCGCATCCTCCTGCTTGATGATAACAGCACCGGCCTGCAAATCATGTCGCATACACTGAATACAGCCGGCATGCAGGTATGCTGTGTGAGCGGGGCCCGCGAGGCTGTGCGCATGATGCGTGAAGCCCAGTCCGCAGGAACGCCATTCGATGTGTGCGCCCTGAATGTGCAGGCCGCCGATGATTTCGACCTCTACGGGTTTCCCCGCCATGTTCTCGACAGCGGGCTTCAGCCGGTGCCGATGCTTGCCTTCTCATCGAGTATTGACGCCCGGCTGTGCCAGGACTCCGGCTTCAGCGGCTATTTGCCTAAGCCTGTCGGCCGAAAAAAATTAATCAATATGCTGGAATATCTGCTCGGAAGCGGAACGTATAGCGCCGCTGCGATGCATGACGGCATGCTGACCCAGCATTCCATTGCCGAAAACATCAAACACTCCGTCACAGTTCTGCTTGTCGAAGATAATCCGGTCAACCAGCGTCTTGCCTCTACGATGCTGAAAAAAGGTGGGTATGCGGTCGACATTGCCGGCGATGGTCGCGAAGCAGTCTCGAAATACCGGGCCAATCCCGGTGCCTATGATCTTATTTTTATGGATTTGCAGATGCCCGAGATGGACGGCTACGAGGCGTGCAGGCAGATCCGGTCATTGAAATTCAACGATGTGCCGATTATCGCCATGACCGCAAATGCCTTGAGAAGCGACAGGGACCGCTGTATGCAGGCCGGCATGAACGATTACGTGTCCAAGCCCATCCGGCGTGAAACGGTATTTATGATGATCAAAAAGTGGATACTGGAACCGCAGTCCGCATCCGTTGGTCAGGGCTCAGCTGATGAGGTCTAGAAACTCCGCCTCTTTTAAAATCGGTATGCCCAGTTCTTTCGCTTTGTTCAGCTTTGAGCCTGCGTTCTCACCTGCAACGACATAATCAGTTTTTTTGCTGACGCTGGACGCGATCCTGCCGCCGCGTTGCCGGATCATTTCCGCGGCTGTTTCACGTGACGCCGAGTGCAGAACGCCGGTCAGCACAAAGGTTTTGCCGCCGAGCCGGCAGTCCGTATGTATCTGCGCAGGCTGAACGGAAAGGCCGGCTTTCTGAAGGCGCAAGATAATCTCAAGATTGCGCGGATCATCAAAAAAGGCCCTGAGGTTTTCAGCAGCTTCAGGCCCGATGGTATGCACGTCCATGAACTCTTCCCTGGAAGCGGTTCGCATTTTTTCAAATCCCTGAAAATGTGCCGCTAAAACGGCAGCGCCCTGGCGGCCGATCGAGCGGATTCCGAGACCGAACAGCAGCCGTTCAAGGCCGGCTTTTTTACTGCGCTCAAGCGCTGCTGAGATATTGGCGGCTGATTTTTCGCCCATGCGGTCGAAGGCCCGCCAGTCGTCGGCTGCAAGATCATAGAGATCTGCAACAGATGTAACCCGTCCGCTTTCGACAAGACGGCTGACAAGCTTTGATCCAAGCCCTTCGATATTCATAGCTTCACGCGACGCAAAATGGCGGATCGATTCGCGAATGACCGCCGGGCAGCTGCTGTTCGTGCAGCGCGCTACAGCTGCATCTTTTGAAAGGCTGATTGCTGATCCGCAGGCAGGGCAGTGACTCGGCATTGTGAATGACTGTTCACGCCCTGAGCGGCGCTCATCAAGCACCCTGACAATTTCCGGAATTACATCGCCGGCCCGCTGCACGATCACCGTGTCGCCAATGCGGATGTCCTTGCGGGTGATTTCATCCTGGTTGTGCAGCGTGGCGCGTTTTACTTCGACACCGCCAACGCACACCGGCTCGAGTTCGGCAACCGGTGTCAGGGCACCGGTGCGTCCGACCTGCACATGGACATTTTTTACAACGGTTATTTCCTGACGTGGCTTGAATTTCAAGGCTATTGCCCAGCGGGGAGAGCGGGGCAGGACGCCAAGACGGGCCTGCAGCCTGAGATCGTTAACTTTGATGACTGCTCCGTCGATATCATAGGGCAGTGCATCGCGACGTTCCTCAATCCTACGACACGCGGCAATGGCGTCTTCAATGCTGGGGCATCGCTCTACCTCGTTTACCTTGAAACCCCAGCGCCCGAGTCGTTCGATGCACTGCGTGTGGGTTGCAAACATGGCCTCTTCCGGAAGATGGGCGGCGTAAAAAACGGCATCCAGCCTGCGCTGCGCCGTTATGCGCGGGTCGAGCTGGCGGACAGATCCGGCCGCTGCATTGCGGGGGTTGGCAAAGGGTGGCAGTTCCGTTTCGATGCGTTCACGGTTCAGCTGCCGGAAATCATTGCGGAGCATAATAACTTCACCGCGCACAATCAATCTGTCAGGACAGTACCCGGTGGCATCCGGCATGATTCTAAGCGGTATGGAACGGATGGTTTTTAAGTTTGCGGTTATGGTTTCGCCGGTGTCACCGTCGCCGCGCGTCGCTCCGGCCTGAAGAATGCCTCCGGAATACTGAAGCGAGACGGCCAACCCGTCCAGTTTCGGTTCAACTGCATATTCGATTGCCGCAGCATTGTCGAGCATCCTCCGACAGCGGGCATCAAAGGAGCCCAGCTCATCTATGCTCATGGCGTTTGCCAGGCTCAGCATGCGAGGATTATGGTTGAATTTATCAAAGTGCGCGGCAGGCGCGGCACCGACGCGTTGCGCAGGCGAATCTGCAGAACGCAGTCCGGGATGCTCGCGTTCGATGTCTTCCAGCTCGCGCATCAAGCGGTCATATTCCGCATCTGGCACGACCGGGTCATCCAGAACGTAATACCGGTAGTTGTAATAGTGCAGTTTGTTTTTAAGTTCCTGATAGGCCTGTTCGGTAACCATTTCCGTCAACCCGTCGTGTCCCGCTGCAGTGCGCGGCGCACATGGCGTTCGGTGCCGCTATGCTTCGTTGCTCCAGCTGTGTCTGCCGGGCAGATGAACAAAAACACAGCCTCCGTGTTCGGTCACGGTAATATCTGTGTCATAGAGCTCAATACGATAGAATGTTTAATAATATAGCGTCACAAGGCGTCCCCCTGTAAAAGCTGAAATTGAAGCGGTTCAGGTATGCCGGGTTGGGGCCGAGTTGTCGGTAATTACGTCAAACAGAGCCTGTTCGGGCCACCCGAGCGTGCCGTCAGTTGTCCGTTTGTGGATTTGATTGCATCCGATCGCGAGCAGGTCAATACGCTCGACTGAATATACATACACGCTAACCGCCGAAAGCACGGCGGCCTGATAGCCCGAGCCGGTACCTATTTCAAGCACTCTGTCGCCGGTTCCAACCCTCAGCAGTTCAGTCATCAGGGCGACGATGTAAAGCTGCGATATGGTCTGCCCGCAACCGGTTGGCAGCGGTGCGTCACGGTATGCGCCGTGGCGTTGTGCACCCGGAAAAATGATCTCACGTGGCACTGTCCGCATTGCCTGCACAACAGCGTTGCCCTTCATACCCCGCACCTGAAACTGCTCTACCACCATGCGTGCGCGCAGGTGTGCGGAATCGATATCAGGGGAAGGGTAGGGCATCGCTTATTTCCCGAGATTATAGAAGGCCCCCATTCCGGGATATTTCGCGCAGTCGCCGAGTTCTTCCTCGATGCGCAGCAGTTGGTTGTACTTGGCTATGCGGTCGGTGCGTGAGGCAGAGCCGGTTTTAATCTGGCCTGCATTGCAGGCGACCACAAGATCAGCAATGGTGGTGTCTTCCGTCTCACCCGAGCGGTGAGATACCACGGCTGTATAGCGTGCGCGCTTTGCCATCTCAATGGCCTCCAGCGTTTCAGTAACCGTGCCGATCTGGTTCAACTTGATAAGGATAGCATTTGCGATAGAGCGTTCGATACCCTGCTTTAAAAGACTTGTGTTGGTGACGAACAAATCATCGCCTACGATTTGAATTCGGCTTCCCAGTTTGCGGGTCATGGTTTCAAAGCCGGCCCAGTCGTTTTCATCAAGGCCGTCCTCAATGGAAATAATCGGATATTTGGATAGCAGGACTGCATAAAAGTCGATCAGGGCGTCAGTATCCTTGCGCGGCTCGTCCTCGGCTTTAAGGATGTAGGAACCGTCTTCGTGAAACGAGCTTGCTGCGGCATCAAGTGCAAGACAGATGTCTTCGCCGGGCCGGTAACCTGCTTTTTCGATCGCCTGCATGATCACCTGCAATGCCTCTTCGTTCGAGCGAAGATTCGGGGCAAAACCGCCCTCATCACCGACAGAGGTGTTGAGCCCTTTGGCATGCAGCACTTTTTTAAGATTGTGAAAAACTTCAGCCCCCATGCGCAGCGCTTCCCGAAATGACTGCGCCCCGACAGGCATGATCATGAATTCCTGTATGTCTACATTATTGTCGGCATGTTCGCCTCCGTTGAGTATGTTCATCATCGGAACCGGCAGCACCCGGGCATTGGCGCCGCCCAGATACCGGTACAGCGGGATATTAAGTTCGATCGCTGAAGCCTTGGCGGTTGCAATGGAAACACCAAGGATTGCATTGGCGCCGAGATTTTTCTTGGAATCTGTCCCGTCAAGTTCAAGCATCGTTGTGTCGATGCCTACCTGATCAAGCGATTCAAGACCGATAAGCTCGGGCATGATTTTTTCGTTTACATTGGCAACGGCCGTTGTCACGCCTTTGCCCATGTAGCGAGAATCGTCGTTGTCGCGCAGCTCTAGCGCTTCCCGCTCGCCGGTTGAGGCACCGGAGGGCACCTGGGCCCGGCCGATAACGCCGGATTCGAGCATCACATCAACCTCAACCGTCGGATTGCCGCGTGAATCAAGTATTTCACGCGCGTGGATATTCTCAATTCTGCTCATTGCGGTCTGCCTCCCTTTTAATTTTGTTTATTTGGTTTAACTACGATCCAGAGCGACGTCCGGCCGCGTTTTATCAACATAAGGATATTGCCCGTTTGTTGTTTCCCCACCGCCTCAGCGAACTGTTTCATCGTTGTCACGGGTGTGCGGTTGATTTCTTTAATGATATCACCCTTTTTAATGCCGGCATTGTCAGCGCCGCTGCCGGGCTGCACGGATACGACTAAAATCCCGCTGTCTTCGCTCAACCCAAGCGACTGCACAATCTCGGGCGTAATCGCACGGACACTCATTCCGAGCTGTGCCGTTCCGTTGGCTGGACGGGTATCGGCCTCGCGGTCATCTTTCAGTTCGCCAACGTTTACCCTGATCGTGCGCCTTTTGCCGTCGCGCAATACCGTCAGGGTGGCTTGTTTACCAATCGGCGTATCAGCGACCAGCTTCGGCAGCTCGGACATCTCATGGATCGGTTTGCCGTCGTATTCGACTATAATATCGCCGCTTGTGAGCCCTGCTTTGGAGGCAGGAGAGTCCTGCGCAACATCGGCAACAAGCGCGCCGCGGCCTTCTTCAAGACCGAAAGACTGTGCCAGCTCAGGTGTCACAGTCTGGACGACAACGCCGAGCCAGCCGCGCACGACCCGTCCGGTTTCCTTAAGTTGACGGACAATGTTGCCGGCGAGGTTGATGGGGATCGCAAACCCGATGCCGACATTACCTCCGCTGGGGCTATAAATCATCGAATTGACACCGACGACTTCGCCTCGCAGGTTGAACAGCGGTCCGCCGCTGTTGCCCGGATTTATTGAAGCATCGGTCTGGATAAAATCTTCATACGGGCCCGCACCGATTTTACGCCATTTAGCGCTGACGATACCAGCGGTAACAGTTGCCTGCAGGCCGAAAGGGTTGCCGATGGCAATAACCCATTCGCCGACGCTAAGATTGTCGGAATCACCGAGCTTTGCAGCCTGCAACGTGTCACCGTTGGAAAGCTTTATCTTCAAAAGAGCCAGATCCGTTTTCGGGTCAGTGCCGATGACCTCAGCGTCATATTCCTTGTCGGCGTGTGTTTTTACCTTGATTTCATCCGCATCCTCAATAACATGGTTATTGGTCAGAATATAGCCATCAGGGTCGATAATGAATCCGGAGCCGAGCCCCTGTTGACGATATTCGCGATTGGGATCACCGCCAAAAAAGTGCTTGAAAAAATCATCGCCGAAAAAATCCCGGAAAGGGTCATCCTGGCCACCGAAAGGATTTTCTCCTAGCTGAGGTATTCCGGGCTTAACCGTCCGGGAAGAGCTGATGTTTACCGTAACAGGCGTAAGTTTTTCAATCAACGGGGCAAAATTGGGAAGTCCCTGAACAAGATATTGTTCCGGTGCGGAATCATCAGCATAAGACATTGCAGGCGGAAAGATAACAAACAATAGAAACCCGGCCACCAATGAGAGTCGAAAGATGCCGGTAGTACCACGATTGCTCATACAGCCTCCTTAATAAAAAATTATATTGTCTAAATACTACAAACGTATCCCAGCATGTTTCACATTGATGCGAACGGGTCACACAGCCGACCATACGCATGCTTCATACGTTAAGCATGGTGCTATAGTAAAGTAATAGCCTCAAATAATCAACACTCAACCCGTTATTTTAACGAGAGTTTTACAAAAAAATTTTATCAAAGTTCCCTGAAACGCAAAGATTTTTTTCCACACGCAGAATGTCTGATAATATATATTATGTAAACCAA
>CAIRTM010000112.1 GCA_903881505.1 uncultured delta proteobacterium
CTCGCCGCTCACAAGCGTTTTCTTCAGCGCCTTGTACGTGTCCTTGGGAAGCCGGTTCTGCATGACTTCGTCGTTGAAAACATTTGATCCGAAAATCTTGGTTACGTCCATGGTTTGCCTCCCGGAGTTCATACGGATTCATCGATGGCAATGTGAACACACTATAAACCCGTTCAAAAAAAAAATAAACAGTAATTACCGGCGTGCGTCATGGCGCACCCGTTTCACGCGCAGGCCCGATATTTTTTTATTTTGAGTAAAAATTAGTATTGCACGGTCGGCAAAAACATACTAATACTTTTTTCCTAAAGCCGCGCATGATTCACAAACACCATCCGGGAGAGCATCCATGAAAGTCAAAATTGATTATGACCTGTGTACCAGCGACGGGCACTGCTGCGACCTGTGCCCGGAGATATTTCATTTCGACGATGAACATGACAGAATCATGGTCATCGACGACGAAGTCCCCGAAGACCTTGAGGACCTGGTGCGGCAGGCGGCGGACGAATGCGACACGGGCGCGATCCTGATTCGCGAGGACTGACCGGCTGCGCCGTGCCCGGGCGGCCGGCCCGCCCCGGGGAGGGGCACCGGAATTGATACGCACAGCCATAACATTTATCAGGGAAAATCCGGTTCTGGCAGCCCTGCTCGCCTTTGTGTTTCTTGCCCTTGACAGCCTGTATGTATACCGGACGCTGAAACGCTTCTGGAAACGTTCCCCGCGCAGTTACCGCGACAGGTCCTGATCACAAACAGCCTCTTCGGACGGCGGATCCGGCTCGCTGCGCCTGCTCCGTGCAGCCGGCGCGTCCATCCTGCGCCTCGGGGCGGACCTGCCCGGTCCGGGGGCTGCTTTTTTTGAGGCGATGACCGTGGCTGACTGGCTGAGAGAGGGCGTGTTACTGTTCATGTGCGCGCTTCTTCCAGAGCCGGCAGGCAGTTGAAAAAGGCCCATATGCTGCGGTGCGCTGCACAGGGCGTACGGCAGGGCATGCCGTACGCCTGCAAAAGACGGCGCGCGCCGTGCATCCGGACGTTTTTGAACAGCCTGTATGGAAAGTTTGTTCACGCGGCTGTCAGGACAGCACCGGTGCATTCTAAAAAGCTGACGGAAGGCGCAGCGTCAACCCAACGTTCAGCTTTTGCCCTCATACCAGTCGTGGTCGGAAAGATCGGGTATGACATGGCTAAAGCCGTACTCGGCTGCCCAGGCAATGGTTGCATTCCAGCGGCTGCTCTTGTTCGTATCGGTGGAAAGCATCCAGCCCTGCATGTTAAAAACCTGCGGCGGCATGGGCGTGGCCATGTCACCGGCCTCCTGCCGGGCTTCGGTCAGACTGGTATAGATCTGGCGCCATACATGCAGCTGGGGGCAGACGGGTTGCGATGACATTGTAGAAACCTCCCTGCGCGCCCATCAGGGCGCGGACATTTCATCCAGCCGTTTTTTGACGGTCCGGGCCTGCTCGGGACGGATGTCCGGATGGTCAAGGGCTTCCCGCAAAAAGCCGCAGGCAAGCTCGCGGCGCTGCAGTTTGAGGCTGCATTCGGCCAGCCTGAGATAGCATCCGATTTTATCAGGAATGCCGTATAACGCGCTCAGCAGTTCGTCGACCGCCTGCTCATAGTCAGCGCACTGCATGTAGGCAATGCCGAGGTTGAAATGAAACAGCGGGGTGTCCTGCCGGGGATCCTGGACGGCTATATCCCTGACGACATTGAGCACCGAGGGCAGCGATCCATCCTGGTCGCTGCCCGGAAAATCATCTGATGATGCATCATAATCAAAGCGCAGGCTGGTATCGGCTTCAAGCGCCGACTGCAGATCAAAGAAGGATGCAGCCGCTGCATCCGCGGCCTGCTCACCGGTTTCATCCTCTTGAGCGAACAGATCATCTTCAAGCGCTGAACGCAGATCAAAGCTGGCACCGGGCGCATCCAGCCCCTCCTGACGCTCCGGCACATTGTCTGTAAGCGCTGATGCAAGATCAAAGCCGGTTCCGGAAGGCACGGCAGGCTTGTGCCCGGGGGCGGGCTCACGCGCGGGCGCGGCGGCTGAAGGCGGCGCGAATATATCAGCAACCGGTGCCGGTTTGGGTTCTGCCGGCACGGCAGGCTTGTGCCCGGGAGCGGGCTCACGCGCGGGCGCAGCGGCTGAAGGCGGCGCGAATATATCAGCAACCGGTGCCGGTTTGGGTTCTGCCGGCACGGCAGGCTTGTGCGCAGGAGCCTGCCGTCCGGCAGCGGGCGATTTGGGCGCGGCAGTGCCCGGGCGGCCCTCATGGGCAACAAAAGCCTCCACTTTGCGCTTCAGCACCTGGTTGTCGGGGGCGAATTCCAGCACCGCGTCCAGGACTCGCCTCACCTCTGTCGTGTGCCCGGCTTTCTGGTACTGATAGGCCAGGGCAAGCAGTACCGAGGCGCCGTCTCCCGGAAAACCGGACATGCGGTACAGGTCGGCCAGCGTTTCATAGATGCCGTAGCGTTCCGGATCAATGGTGATGATATTGCGGTATACCGCCATTGCAAGCTGGGACTGCCGCTTTTCAAGGAAGGCCTGGGCTGCATTCAGGTATTCATCCACGGCGAGATCGCGCTTGTTTTCCCGCAGAAAATGCTCGGCCAGCTTGATGGAAACCTGGGGGTTTGATGAACGCTCGCGTTTCTGGCCCGGCGGCGGCACAGGGGCTGTCTTCTTTTGTTCGCGACTCTTTGATTTAAAGAAGGAGAATCCCATGGCCGTGTGCTTTCCGTGCCGAAACACCGTCGCGTACCGGACGTGGCATAACTATTCTATTTTTACGGCAAAAGTGCAAGCGGATTTATTGTGCCCGCCTAGCGGCAGGGCCCCAGCCTGCGGCCCTTCATGGCGCTGCGGACCTTCATATCCGTGCCCGACATGGTGATGTCCATGGTGCCGGAAAAATTTTCCCCCGTGTAGGTAACGGCCCCGCGGGAGACGGTCTTCACGCTGTCGTTGGTGCATTCCATGGTCCAGTTCACCGTGTTGCCGGCGATATTCTTTTCAGTGACAGCGCAGCTGTCGGGGGTCCGGGGGTCTTTCGGAACCAGGTCATCTTGTGTCAGGCACTGAATGTGCTTCTGCGGCGGCAGTTGCATGGCACTGCCGCTCATTTCAGTCACCGTCGTGATTTCCCAGGAACCCTCGCTGATATCGGGGTCCGCAGCAACCGGCGCCGCGCACAGCAGCGCGGCAGCCGTCAGTACTGCCTGCATTTTTCCAGCCATGGCAGCCTCGTTTCCCGTATGCACCATCAGGTTTTTTCGTCGTTTTCACCGGCAAGGCTGATGTGCAGATCATCCAGCTGCCGCGGATCGACCGCGGACGGCGCCTGCGACATCAAACAGGAGGCCTTGAGCGTCTTGGGGAAGGCGATCACGTCGCGTATTGAACTCTGCCCGCTCATGATCATCACCATGCGGTCAAGACCGAGCGCAAGCCCGCCGTGCGGAGGCGCTCCGCTGCGCAGCGCCTCGAGCAGAAAGCCGAATTTGGCCTGCGCCTCAACAGGGCCGATACCCAGCAGCGCGAACATCCGTTCCTGAACATCGGGCCGGTGAATGCGGATGCTGCCGCCGCCGATTTCACTGCCGTTGAGCACCAGGTCATAGGCACGGGCACGCACCCGGCCCGGCTCGCTGTCGAGCAGGGGCATATCCTCCTCCAGCGGCGCGGTAAAGGGATGATGAACCGCGACATACCGGTTCTCAGCCCTGTCATACTCAAGCAGCGGAAAATCCGTTACCCACGCGAATGCGTACGGGCTGGCGGGCTCAAGAGCGAGCCGGCGGATACAGTCCAGCCGCACCCGTCCGAGCGCATTGCAGGCCGTTGCATAGGCATCCGACACCATCAGCAGGAGATCGCCGGCAGCGGCGCCCGCGGCCTGTTCAATCGATACTTTTTCCTCATCGCTGATAAATTTTGCTGCCGGCGACTGCCAGCCGTCCGGATTGATCTTGACCCACACAAGCCCGGAGGCCCCGTGCACGCGCGCAAGCTCGGTCAGCTCATCGAGCTCTCTGCGCGACATGGTGGCGCCGCCTTTGACGTTCAGCGCCTTGACCACGCCGCCGCGAGCCAGTGTGTCGGCGAACACCTTGAACGCTGATGAGCGCACGCATGCGGTTATATCGCACAGCTCAAGCCCGAAGCGCATGTCCGGCGCGTCAAGGCCGAAGCGCTCCATGGCGTCATGATAGGTCAGGCGCTGAAACGGCGCGCAGAGCTCTATGCCCAGGATATCACGGAACAGGCGCGCCATCACCTGTTCGACAATCTTCTGAATGTCTTCTTCCCGGACGAACGAGAGCTCCATATCGACCTGGGTAAACTCGGGCTGGCGGTCGGCGCGCAGGTCCTCGTCGCGGAAGCACTTGACGATCTGGAAATAGCGGTCAAAGCCGGCGATCATCAGGATTTGCTTGAAAAGCTGGGGCGACTGCGGCAGGGCGTAAAAGCATCCCGGCTCCACGCGGCTGGGCACGAGATAGTCGCGGGCTCCCTCGGGCGTGCTCTTGGTCAGGAAGGGGGTTTCAAATTCCATGA
>CAIRTM010000113.1 GCA_903881505.1 uncultured delta proteobacterium
ATGCGCACTTCCGTGTAGCGCATGGCTGCGGGTGAGTCGCCGTCCATGGAGCCGAAGTTGCCCTGTCCGTCCACCAGAGGGTTTCGCAAAGAAAAATCCTGGGCCATTCGCACAATCGTGTCATAGACAGCGGTGTCGCCGTGCGGGTGATATTTACCGATCACATCACCCACGACGCGGGCTGATTTTTTGTAGGCTTTGTTCTGCTGCAGGCCCATGTCTTCCATGGCGTAGAGAATGCGGCGATGCACGGGTTTGAGCCCGTCGCGCGCATCCGGCAGTGCGCGGCCGACAATAACGCTCATGGCATAGTCCAGGTAGGACTTGCGCATTTCAGCTTCAATGTTGATTTGCGTGTTCGAGGGGGTTGCTGTTTCCATGTTTTTGATCCGAATTGAATCGTTAAATGTCCAGGTTCTGCACGTGCAGAGCGTTTTCATAAATAAAATCGCGGCGCGGTTCGACCTGGTCGCCCATCAGGATGGTAAAGACCTCATCGGCCTCTACCCCGTCTTCGATTTTGACCTGCAGCATCCGCCGGTTTTCAGGCTCCATGGTTGTTTCCCAGAGCTGCTCCGGATTCATCTCACCCAGGCCTTTGTAGCGCTGTATTTCCTGCGCCCTGCGGCCGCGCTCAAGGATATAGTGTAAAACTTCCGACAGGGTGGGGACCTCTGTCGTCCGGTCCTGCTCCTCAATGGTAAAAGGCGGCTCTCCGGCGACCTTGAGAACGGCAGCAATTTTTTTCAGGGCCAGCATGTCGGGCGAGATCAGAAGCTCAAAATCGATGGTCATTTTTTTGTTGCGGCCATTGCCGCCGCAGGTGCAGCGCAGGCTGTAGCAGTTATGCTCGCTGTCTTCGTCAAGCTCAAAGCTGGCCGGCGTAATATACTGGTAATAAAAACTTGCATGCCGCCGCAGCGAGTCCAAAAGGGCCTTAAGCTGTTTTTGATCCTTGAGCGTGTCCTTGTCGAACGAGCCTTCAAGCGCCAGGGCTGACAGGATATTTTTATCAAGGCCTCGATGTGACATTTTGGTCAGGATTTCCTCAAACTGCATTGCACGACGGGCAAGCTGCGCCAGACGCTGCCCGCTCAGTTGTGGTCCGGTTTTTTTAGACGAAATTTTCAGGCCCTCGATGCCGCAGGCCAGGAGGTACTCGGCCAGGGCCGTTTCGTCGGCTATGTAGCTTGCTTTTTGCTTGCCTTTTTTAACCCGGAACAGCGGCGGCTGGGCGATATAGAGATGCCCCCGCTCTATCAGCTCGGGCATCTGGCGGAAGAAAAACGTGAGCAGCAGCGTGCGTATATGGGAGCCGTCAACATCGGCATCGGTCATGATGATGACCTTGTGATAGCGCAGCTTGGAAATATCAAAATCATCCTTACCGATGCTGGTTCCAAGGGCGGTGATGATGGTTTTGATTTCATCGTTTTGCAGCATCTTGTCATAGCGCGCCTTTTCAACGTTGAGGATTTTGCCTTTGAGCGGCAAAATGGCCTGATTTTTCCGGTCGCGGCCCTGCTTGGCCGACCCGCCGGCCGAGTCGCCCTCTACCAGGTACAGTTCGGCAAACTGGGCGTCGCGCTCCTGGCAGTCGGCCAGCTTGCCCGGGAGAAAACCGCTGTCAAGCACGGATTTGCGCCGCGTGAGGTCCTTGGCGCGCCGCGCGGCCTCCCGGGCTCTTGAGGCATCAACCGCTTTGCTTAAAATTTTATTTGCAACGTTGGGGTGCTCTTCAAAATAGGTTGCGAGCTTTTCATTCATCAGGGTTTCAACAATACCCTTGACCTCGCTGTTGCCGAGCTTGGTTTTTGTCTGCCCTTCAAACTGCGGGTGCGGCAGCTTGATGCTGATCACACATGCCATGCCCTCGCGGATATCGTCGCCGTCAAGCGAACTTTTCAGGTTTTTGGCAACCTTTGCGCTCTGGGCGTAGTTGTTGACCGTTCGGGTGAGCGCGGCCTTAAAACCCGAAAGATGGCTGCCGCCCTCGTAGGTGTTGATGTTGTTGGCGAATGAAAATGTGTTTTCAGCATAGCCGTCATTGTGCTGAAACGATATTTCAACCTCAACCCCGTCTTTTTCCCCGCTGACGTAGATCGGTTTGGGATAGATGATGTTTTTATTGCGGTTGATATATTCAACGAAGGAATTAATGCCGCCCTTGTAGCAGAATTCGTGCTTTTTCTCGGCGCGCTCATCTGAAATCAGGATAAAAAGCCCTTTGTTCAAAAACGCTATTTCGCGCAGGCGGTTTGAAAGGACTTCAAAGCTGAAGTTGGTTGTTTCAAAAATTTCCGCATCCGGCTTGAACACAACCCGTGTTCCTGTTTTGTTGGTTTTGCCGGTTATCTCCAGCGGGGCCACAGGCACGCCGCGAAGATAGGTCTGAAAAAAAACCTGTTTGTCGCGCCAGATTTCAAGCTCAAGCCTCTCCGAAAGGGCGTTTACCACCGAAACACCGACGCCGTGCAGGCCTCCGGATACCTTGTAGGAATCGTTGTCGAACTTGCCCCCTGCATGCAGAGTGGTCATAACGACCTCGGCAGCTGATTTTTTTTCAGTGGGATGCATGTCAACGGGAATGCCGCGGCCGTTATCGGCGACTGACACTGTATTGTCAAGGTGAATGGTGACCTCTATGCGGTCACAGTAGCCGGCCATGGCCTCGTCGATTGAATTGTCGACGACCTCATACACCAGGTGGTGCAGGCCCTTGATGCAGGTTGAACCGATGTACATGGCGGGGCGCTTGCGCACAGCCTCCAGCCCCTCCAGGACCTTGATGTTCTCGGCGGTATATTTGTTTTCAGATCCTGATTTTGTGTTTGTATCACCCATGCGGCTATCCTCGTAATAAATCGTAGATGCGCTCAAAATCACCACGCGAAAAAAATTGTATGACTACGCGGCCTTTATCGGCCCGCCCCTCAACATTGATTTTTGTGGAAAACCGTTTGCGCAGGCCCTCCAGCAGGTGGTCAAATTCCGCACAGCCTTTCCG
>CAIRTM010000114.1 GCA_903881505.1 uncultured delta proteobacterium
CTTGAGCAGGCTGACGATGTATTTTGGGTAGTTCTGCCACCAGTTGACCGAGCTGGCGACTTTTGTCATGGGGGTATTGGTCTTGAGATAGTCGGCAAGGGCAGCCTGTGAAGCCCGCGGGGCGGCCATATATCCCGGCAGGTAGTGATAGAGCAGGGCAAAGTCGGTTGAACCCTGCACGTTGGGCTCGCCGCGCAGCGCATTGACGCCGCCGCCGCATATGCCGATATTGCCCAGCAGCAGCTGAACGATGGCCATGGTGCGGATGTTCTGCACCGCGGTCGTGTGCTGCGTCTGGCCGAGGGCATACATGATCGTGCCGGCACGGTTCCTGACGCCTGTTGAGGCAAACGTTTCATACACGCTCAGCAGGTCCTTGCGGGGCGTGCCGGTAATGTCGGAAACCTTCTCCAGCGTGTAGCGGGAATAATGTTGTTTGAGCAGCTGGAACACGCAGCGGGGGTCCTGCAGCGTGGGGTCTGTTTTCGGCGTGCCGTCGTCATTAAACTGGAAGGCCCATTTCGATTTGTCGTATTTGCGGGTTGCGGCATCGTAGCCCGAAAACAGGCCGTCATTGAAATCGAATGCATCCCCGACAAGGTAGGGCGCATTGGTGTAGCTGACGACATACTCTTTAAAATACTTTTCGTTTTCGAGGATGTACTTGATCATGCCGCCCAGAAAGGCGATGTCGGTTCCCGGCCGCAGGCGGGCGTAAATGTCGGCCTTGGCCGATGTGCGGGTAAACCGGGGGTCGACATTGATTATCTTGGCCCCGCGAGCCTGCGCCCGCAGAACCCATTTGAATGAAATCGGGTGATGCTCGGCAGCATTGCTGCCCTGTATCAGAAAAACATCACTGTTCTTAAGGTCGATCCAGTGATTCGTCATTGCGCCGCGTCCGAACGACTCTGCCAGAGCCGGTACAGTCGGACCGTGTCAGACACGCGCCTGGTGATCGATATACACCATGCCCAGGGCGCGCGCCATGGATACCATCATGAAGCATTCTTCGCTGTTTACATTGGAGCTTCCATGAAACGCAATTGTATCAACGCGATTGACCGTCTGCCCCTGGCTGTTCTGCCTGATGAAACCGGCGTCGCGGTCCTTTTTAATGTTGCGTGCGATTTTGTCAACCGCCCACGTCCAGTCCTTCTTCTCCCATGTGTCGCTGTTGGGGGCGCGGTACAGCACGTCCCGCAGCCGGTGCTGGTTGGCCGCCGTGGTTTCCATGATATTGGCGCCCTTGGGGCACAGGGTGCCTTCGCTGACCGGATGGTCGGGGTCGCCCTCGATGTTGATAACGGTGCCGCTCTTGTCGGTGCTGCAGATCAGGCCGCAGCCGACCGAACAGTAGCAGCAGATCGAAGTCGTCTGGGTGGCCTCCCGCAGTTTTTTCATCCTGTCCATGTCGCCGACGTGCGCCATGGCAGGCTTGGTATCAAGGCCGAGAGCGGAGAGGGTCAGCCCCCCGGCCAGTGTAGCGCCCGAGCCTTTCAGGAACTGCCTGCGCGTTACGGATGTTGCCATAGTGTGCTCCTTTCCTGTAGCATGCGTTATCGTATCACATGTTTCGATCGACGCCCGTACTGCCGTACGGGATGCAAGGATATTCGTGATGCTTTGAAAAAACAAAAAAAGCCATTTCCTTTATGAAAGGACAATAGCTTTTACATAACCTCGATGAGCATGCACGGCTGAGGGAAAACCCGTCAGCGCATGTGTCCGCCGATTGCCTGTCAGTGCAACAGCCGGGCTTTCGGGGAAACACCCATGTTTGTCTGCAAGCCATTCCCTTTCCAACTCCAAAAGGCAAAGCCCTTTCGGGTTTTGCCCTCTCGATCAGTTCTCCTGACAGTGTGCTGCTGTAGGGAGACTGGCTCGGGAACTCAAGTGTGCAACCGTGTACCACAGGGGTTTGCCCGCAGTCAAGTATTTATTGAAACACTGGAATGCACTATCGTTGCGGGGAAGCTGCGGTCGGCGCGTCAACCGGAAAGCGTGCCTGCGGCAGCGCAGCCGGCGCGGAAAAGTAATTGCTGGATAAGGTCCGCGTTAATGAGATGCAAAAGGCGGCAGTTTTTATTGACACACCCGGCAATCCCTCCTATACTTTGCGCAAACCTGAGAAGGCCTGCCAACAGCCCTTGCGGCGGAGTGAATATGTCGATTATACACACAACCGTTGAGCTTCTCGCCGCAGGCCGGACGTTCTGCCTTGCAACCGTTGCCTCATCCGGAGATGAGCGCGTAGCGGCCGGTACAAAAGCGCTTATCCTCGAGGACGGTACTGTCGAGCAGGCAACAGGGGTTGATGCCCTCGATGCAGCGCTCGGAGGCGCGGCCCTCGAGGTGCTTGCATCCCGCAGACGTCAGACGCGGGAAGTGCTGCCCGGCGTTCTTGTCTACTTCGATATTCTTTTCCAGAAAACCCGGCTGGTTGTCTGCGGCGCGGGCCATATCGCCATTCCGCTGGCCCGTTTCGCCCGGGAGGTCGGCTTTGAGGTAACGGTCATCGACGACCGCGAGGATTTCGCGAGTCCGGAGCGCTTTCCGGGCTGCGAGGTTATCGCCCGTGATTTTGTGCCCGCGCTCAGGGACCTTCCCATGAACCGGGCGACCTATGCCGTCGTGATCACGCGCGGCCATGAGCATGACGCCGAATGCCTTGCCGAAATCCTGAAGCGCGAAACCGGCTACGTGGGCCTTATCGGCAGCAGGCGGCGGGTGGCCTTCGTGCTTGAAATGCTCGGCCGGCAGGGCATACCCGGCAGCCGCCTCGAGGACGTGTTCACGCCGATCGGCATTCCGATCGGGGCCGAGTCCCCGGAGGAAATAGCCGTTTCAATCGCGGCGGAGCTGGTCTGCATGCGGCGCAAGGGGCCGCGGCAGGCCCGGGCGCTGAAAGATTCGATCAGGGGGCTGCGATGACCGACAGGGAATTTTTTGAAAAACTCGCTGAGTGTGAACGCGACAGGCTGCCGGTCTGCGCCGCGACAATCGTGCGCACGTTCGGCTCGACGCCGCGCGAGACCGGCGCCAAGATGATCATCACCGCCGACGGTTCGACCTGGGGCTCGGTCGGCGGGGGCTGCGGTGAAAACCAGGTGCGCAGCGCATCCCTGAAATGCCTGCTGGTTACGAAGAAACCGCTTCTGCTTGACGTTGATCTCACCGATGATCTCGGGACAAAGGGCGGCGATGTGTGCGGGGGCAGAATGCACATCCTTGTAGAACCCTACATCTGGGCATAGCAGGCTTTCATTGTGTAGCGGCTCTATGCTCTGTCCGGAAAAACAATAGTATCGCTATCGGGATCGCTATCGCAATCGAAGGTTTTATAAAAGCCGATACCGATAGCGATCCTGATAGCGATAGCGATGCACCCCAAACGGCGCAATCTCAGAATGCCGGCGTCGCATGAGCTTCGATTCACAAACCGAAGCAAAGTTACTATGCACAGTACTGTTTTGGACATATGTGAAACATTCTCCGGAATACTGCAGGGCCTAGCATGTGCCCTGCCGGGCGTGCCGGGATGCGGCACGCGTGTCTATGGTACATTCATCAAAGGAGGACGCCATGAAACTCGGAGCACGCAATCAGCTGAAGGGTACGGTACAGCAGATAAAGAAGGGCTCTATCATGTGCCAGATAACGGTTGAGCTCGACCCGAAGGGGCGCATGTCGTCGGTGTGCACCCTTGATTCGCTCAAGGAACTCGGCATCAAGAAGGGCGACAAGGTCCGCCTGATCGCCAAGGCCGTGAATGTGCTGGTGATCAAGGATTAGCGGCCGCGACTGACTGCATGTAGAACACTGCTCTGGACGCCGCTGAATTGATTTAACAGATACGCGGCAGCTGATCGGACACAAGGGCGTCGAGTATGCGCCTGCCGCGCGAAGGCGTCTGGAGGTAGACGCCGGCCGGCGCTTGCGCCGCTTCGAGGATTTCGCCGATCACGGCGGCGTTGCGCCCGAGCTGATGCGAGCGCAGGCGCCTGAGCACCGCGGGAGCGGCCTGTTTGTCGACGATCAGTACAATCGTACCCTCGTTGGCCAGATACCACGGGCTCAGCCCGAGCATCTCGCACAGCCCCTCGACCTGCGGCTTTACCGGTATGCGCTCCTCCTCCAGAAGCACCCGATGGCCTGATTTTGAAGCGATTTCATTGAGGACCGTTGCCGCGCCGCCGCGCGTGGCATCGCGCATGAACCTGACCGCGCCGGGGAACTGCGCCAGCAGCGGCAGCACCAGGTCATGCAGTGACGCGCAGTCACTGGCGATATCGGCCTGAATGTTGAGCTCTCCGCGCGCGAGCAGGATGGCGGCGCCGTGGTCCCCGATATCACCCGATACGATGACGGCGTCGCCTTCAGCGATACGGCCTGTGCCCAGATCGGCTCCGGCCTGCAGGCTGCCGATACCGGCAACGGTGATGAATACGCCGTCACCCTTGCCGCGCTCGACGACCTTGGTGTCCGCGGCAACCACCTCGACACGGGCATTGCGGCACTCGCGCGCGAAATTTTCGGCGATCAGCGCGAGTGTGTCCGTCTCGAATCCTTCCTCGATGATAAAGGCCGCGGTCAGGCACTTCGGTACAGCCCCGCACACAACCAGGTCATTGACGGTTCCGCACACGGCGAGCTTGCCGATATCGCCGCCGGGGAAGAACAGGGGCCGCACGGTAAAGGCGTCGGTTGTGGCGACGAGCTGCCCGCTGCCGAGGCTGACACGTGCGGCATCGTCGGCCTCATCCAGCGCGGCGCTCTTCAGGTGCGGCATGAACACATCTTCTATCAGGCGCTGTGTCAGCCTGCCGCCGGACCCGTGGCCGAGTGTGATTTTCGCGCTCATTGCAGCCTGCTCACCTCCTCGAGAATCTCGAGCGTATCGCGCGCTGAATCTTCATCGAGCTTTGCGATCGCGGAACCCACATGAATCATCAGCCAGTCGCCGACCTTCAGATCCTCCTCCGCGACAAGGGCGATCGATACGTCGCGCCGTACGCCCTTTGTCTCGACCAGGGCCCTGAACGGGGGCATGATCTCGACGATCCTCATCGGAATTCCCAGGCACATGCTAGAACCTCCTTTTCACTGCAGCACCGAACCGGCTCCAGATATGGCAGGCGCCTTCTTCGGAAACCATGCACGGCCCGAACGGATCCATGATGGTACATTTTTTTTCGAACAGCGCGCATTCGTTTGGATAGCTCTGCCCCAGAACGACCCTGTGGCACAGGCATCCCTTCGGGATATCCTGATCAGCGCTGTCCTCGATGCAGACGCCGTACCGCAGCCGGGCATCATGGCGGCGGTATGCATCCTTTAAAAACAGCCCGGAGTTTTCAACACTGCCGACCGCCCGCCAGAAGGCCTGATCGACCCGGAACACGTTCTCCATCAATGCCCGTGCCGACTTGTTGCCATCGGGTTTCACATAGCGGGCGTATTCATTGGCGAGCCCGGCCTTCTCCCCGCCGATCATCCTGAGAATCATCTCCAGCGCAGCCAGAACATCAACCGGTTCAAAGCCCGCGACGGCAACCGGCAGCGCATGCCGTGCCGGGAAACGCTCCCAGTCCTGCGCGCCCACGATCACGCAGACGTGGCCGGGAGCAAGCAGGCCGTCAAGGGCCTGGGTAGCCCGGCCGCCGAGCACAAGCGTCTCTACCGCCGGCGCGGTCAGCTTCAGGGCGGTCAGCAGGGAAAAATTATCCGGGACCTGCCGGGCGAAAAGCGCCGCCACCGGCGCGGCGGTCGTTTCAAACCCGGCGGCAAAAAGGACGAACTCACGGCCGGGCTCTTTGCGCGCGGCTTCAAGCGCATCATCGGGGCTGTAGATGATCCTGACATCGGCCCCTTCGCCGTGCGCGTCCATCAGCGAACCGTAGCGCGTGCGCACCCTGAGCATGTCGCCGAAACTCAAAACCGTTACGCCCTGTTTTGCCAGTGCGATCGCCTCGCCGATATCATGCTCCGCGCACACGCACACGGGGCAGCCGGGGCCGGGGATCAATTCAAGGCCTTCGGGCATCAGGCCGCGCAGGGCCCATTCGGCGATCGAGCGCTCGTGTGAGCCGCATACATTCATGATTTTCAGGCCGCGGCCGACGGCATCGAAGCGCCTGCGGATGGATGCGGCCAGCGCGTCAATGGTTTTCCGGTTCCGGTACCTGTTCTCCATCGCCTCAGCCCGCCTGTCTGTGCGCCGCCACGAGAATCTGCCCCAGCGCTATCCCGCCGTCATTGGTCGGAATCCACTGATGCGTATACACTTCGAAGCCGTCTTGCAGCAATGCCCGCCGCGTGCGCGCCAGCAGCAGCGCGTTCTGGAACACGCCGCCCGAGAGCACAACACGCGGCATCCCGGCGCTGCGCGCGGCCGAGCGGATCATCTCCACAAGTGTCGCGTGAAAACGCCGGGAAATCAAGCAGGCATCCCGCCCGGCCAGCATCGCCGCGACAGCGGGCCGCCAGTCGAGCACGCGCACACCGTCCTGTTCGTACAGCTCGAAAGGGTAGGGCTCGCCCAGTTCCCCGCGCGCGGCGAACTCAAGCATCATGGCGGCCTGGCCCTCGCAGGTGGAGCTGCGGCATATGCCGGCAATTGCCGAGACCGCGTCAAAAAGACGGCCCGCGCTCGTCGTGCGGGCGGTATTGAATCCCGTTGCGATCATCGAGCGCATGCCCGAAAGCTCATCCGGGCTGAACATCTCATCGAGGGGGCTCTGCGGGGCGCCGGCTTCCAGAAGGACGCCGAGTGCGCTGCGGCGCCCTTCCCGCACAGCGGCGTCAGCGCCGGCAAGCGTGAATGGATGCAGGTGCGCAACGCGCTTGAAGCTTTTGTACGAGCCTGCCAGAAATTCGCCCCCCCAGATCGTGCCGTCCGTTCCATAGCCGGTTCCGTCCCAGGTTACGGCGAGCACATCGCCTTCAAGGCCGTTTTCGAACATGCATGCCGCCATATGGGCATGGTGATGCTGCACCTCAAGGAGCGCAATACCTTCCTGCTGCGCAACGTCGCGGGCAAAGCGCGAAGAAAAGTAGCCCGGGTGCATGTCGGCGGCAACTACTGCAGGAGTCCAGGAAAAAAGTTTCCTGAAATCCGCTATGACGCGTTGAAAGGCGTCAAAGGCCTCGGCCGCCTCAAGATCGCCGATATGCTGGCTCATGACAATATCATCATGGCGCGAGATCGCGATCACATTTTTCAGGTCTCCCCCGGTCGCCAGAACGCGCGGCAGGCTGCGGCCCGCGGGCAGTGATCGCGGCGCATAGCCGCGCGCCCGGCGCAGCATCATGACCTGTGCGTCGACGACACGCGCCACGGAGTCATCGGCATGGCGCACGATGGGGCGGTCATGCAGGAGAAAAAAATCGGCAAACGGCAGACGGCTGAGCGCTTCGTGTTCGTCGATGCAGATCGGCTCATCGGCAAGGTTGCCGCTGGTTGCAACCACGGGGCCGCCGAGCCGCTCAAGCAGCAGCACATGCAGCGGCGTATACGGGAGCATGCAGCCAAGCAGGGGATTGCCCGGCGCGATTATGTCCGGAAGGCCGGAGCCAGGCCGTTTTTTTAAAAGAACGATGGGCGCCTCGGGCCCTGTCAGCAGCAGTTCTTCGAGCCCGTCGACGAAACAATGGAGCTTAACGGCCTCCATGTCCGGGAACATCAGCGCAAACGGCTTGTACTCGCGCGGCTTCTGCTGACGGAGGCGCGCTAGTGCGGCCAGGTTGCGGGCGTCCGCCATGACATGAAAACCGCCCAGGCCCTTCAGCGCCACGACCGCCCCGGAGCGGATGTCTTCCGCGGCGCGTCCCAGCACGTCCGGGCAGTCTATGGGCTCACCGCTGCGGCTGCAATAGGAGAGCCTCGGCCCGCAGGCAGGACATGCAAGCGGCTGCGCGTGGAAGCGCCGGTCGCGGGGGTTTTCATATTCAGCCGCACACGCCGGGCAGAGATCATAGGCGCGCATGGACGTATTGGGACGGTCATAGGGAATGTCCGTCATGATGGTGAATCGCGGGCCGCACTGCGTGCAGTTCGTAAACGGATACGCGAAACGCCGCGTGGCCGGGTCATGGATTTCAGACAGGCACTGCGGGCAGGTCGCGATATCGGCCATGGGCATGGCTGTCTTTTCACCGCCGTCTTCGCTGGGGTCTATCCGGAAGTCCTGAAATCCCGCAGGCTGATGGAAGGAAAATTCAAAGGAAAGAATCCGGGCCGCCGGGGGCGCATCCGCCCGAAGCCGCTTCAGGAATTCATCGAGCGTGCGCCGGCCGGCTTCGGCCTCGACGTCTACGCCCGCGGTGCTGTTGGAAACACGGCCGCGGATGCCGAGCTCCGTTGCCAGGCGGTACACAAACGGGCGGAACCCCACTCCCTGCACGGCGCCGCCTATCCGGCATATGAGCCGGTTTGCCGCGTCCTTACTCATGCCGCATCATCGCCTGCAGATACCGTATCCACGCGTCCATGCCTTCCCCGGTGCGCGCGCTGAGTTCAATGATGCGCGCCCGCGATCCGGACTTGCGGATACAGGCATGGCACTGCTCCCTGTTCCAGTCCAGATGCGGTATCAGGTCGGTTTTCGTGATCACCACCGCATCGGCGCTGCTGAACAGCACGGGATATTTGACCGGCTTGTCCTCGCCCTCGGTCACGGAAAGCACGGCCACGCGCACATGTTCTCCCAGGTCGAACGAGGCCGGGCACACGAGGTTGCCGACGTTTTCGATCAGCAGGAGATTGGCATGCTCGTCGACGAACGTTCCGAGTTCGCGCGCGATCATGGCCGCATCAAGGTGGCAGCTGCTGTAGGTGTTAATCTGTTTCACCCTTTCCCCGGCGGCCCGCAGCCGGCGCGCGTCCAGGTCGGTTTCCTGGTCGCCGACCAGAACAGCCGGATGCAGGCCGTGCGGCAGCATCGCAAGGGTTTTTTCAAGCAGCGCCGTTTTTCCCGCCCCGGGAGAGCTCATCAGGTTAAAGGCGGTTATGCGGCGGGCGTCCAGCCACTGGCGGTTGTCGCGCGCGATCGCGTCATTCCTGCTCAGTACGTCTTTTTCGACCACGATCGTGCGTCCGTGTTCATGCTCTTGATCGTGTTCATGGGTGTGCCAGTATTCCCGGCCTTCCGTATCGACATGCCGGTGGCCGTGCGCGTGATTGGCATCCCCGCAGCCGCAATCTTTACACATCCTACTCCACCTCCAGACTGACAAGCTTGAACTCGCGCGCGTCCGAGAGTTCAAGATTCATTGAGCCGCAGTGCGGGCACTGGATCTCAAAGGGCTTCGGCCGGGATTCGATCCGGCAGTCGCGGCACATGGCCTTCAGCGGCACTTCCGTCACCCTCAGCTCAGCGCCCTCGAGCGCGGTTCCCCGCGCCGCTGCCGGAAAGCAGAATTCCAGCGCGTCGCGCATGACGCCGCTGAGCGCGCCGATACGCACGTCAACGCCAAGAACCCTGCTGCAGCCGTCCAGACGGACCAGCTCGACAGCCTGATCGACAAGCGCCTGTGCAAGGCTCATTTCATGCATAGCGCGATCTCAGGCGTACTGTCCCTTCGGCACTGGCGTTGCTCCCGCAGCCTTCAGTTCATTATAAAGCAGCCCGACTATTTCGTCCAGTTTGCCCTGAACCGTCAGACTCATCTCCAGGCCGGTTTCAAGGGACTCGGGGACAATGCCAAGCAGTACAATGTGCTCGGGAAGTTGGGATCCAACCGCCGTGCAGGCCAGCAGGTCGGACAGGCCGATTTGATGCGGTGAAATTCTCTCGCCGAGAAATCCCAGGACCCCGCTGCCGGAAAAGCGGGAAATCGTTCCCGGCGGCTCGCCGTTTCCCCGCACGGCATCCACGACAACGACGTGTGTTTTGCCCTCGAAGTACGGCATGAGGTCAAGGCCCATTGTGCCGCCGTCGATTATTTCCACCGATGCAGGCGCGCTGTAGAGCTCCCTGAAGCGGTTAACGGCGTGCACTCCCACACCCTCGTCGCGGAGCAGGATATTGCCGATGCCCAGAACGAGGATGCGGGAACCGGGCATGATCAAAGCGCCTGAACCGTTACCCGTTGTCCCGTTTTAGGGTCATGCAGATGGATCGCGCATGCCAGGCAGGGATCGAACGAATGAATCGTGCGCACAACCTCCAGGGGGCGGTCGGGGTCAGCGACGGGGTTGCCGACCAGGGATGCTTCGTACGGGCCGAGCTCGTCCTGTGCGTTCCTCGGGCCGGCGTTCCACGTTGAGGGCACGACGCACTGGTAATTTTTGATCTTGCCGTCCTTGATCACGATCCAGTGGGACAGCACGCCGCGGGGGGCCTCATGCATGCCCACGCCGCTCTGTTCGCCTTTCGGAAATACGGGCGGATTGAACGTATCGGTATCGCCCCTGCCGATGTTTTCCATCAGCAGGTTCCACTGATTGTTCAGCGCTTCGTAGTACACGCCCGCCCGCACGGCTCTCGCGGCATGCCGCCCGATGGTCGAGTGCAGCGCGGTGAGCGGTATTTTTGATCCGGCAAGCCCTTCGACAATGCCCAGCAGGCGGCCGAGATGCTTTTTCGTGGGCTCATGCCCTGCGGCGCTCATGCACAGCACGTTCGCCAGCGGGCCGACCTGCGCGGGCTTGCCTTTGAACGTCGGCGCCTTGACCCATGAATATTTCCCGTTATCCTGGAAATCAGTGTACTTCGGCTCAGTCTCGCCTTCATACGGATGGCGGGTCGCATCGCCTTCATACCAGGCATGCTTGACGCTTTCGCTGACATTCTTTTCGAACTCGGCATCATGGAACCCGGCAAGGGGCTTGAACGTGCTGATGTCGCCGTTCGTGATGTATCCGCCGGGCAGCTCGAACTTTGTCCCCCTGGTGTCGAGCGGCAGCTCGGGCACGCACAGGTAGTTCGTGACACCGGCGCCGTACTGTGTCCAGTCTGCGTAGAAAGCCCCGATCGCGCCGACATCGACCATGTACACCTCGTTGACGAACGTGCCGAGCTCGTCGATCAGCGTCTTGATATGGGTGAGCTCCGTGAGCGTCAGGGTGCTGGGCTCGTTCAAATTGATCGGATTGGCCACGCCGCCCACAGCCAGGTTCTGTATGTGCGGGGTCTTGCTTCCGAGTATGCTGACGATCTGGTTCGCCTTGCGCTGGATCTGCAGGGCCTGCAGGTAATGCGCGGCCGCGAGCAGGTTCACCTCGGGCGAGAGCTTCATGGCCGGGTGCCCCCAGTAGCCGTTGGCGTAAATGCCGAGCTGGCCGCTGTCGACGAACGTTTTCAGGCGCGCCTGCACGGCCGCCATCTCCTTGCGGCTGTTGCCCGTCCAGTTAGAAAGGCTTTCCCCGATCTTTGAAGCCTCATTGGGATCGGCCTTCAGGGCCGACACCAGGTCGACCCAGTCAAGGGCGGACAGGTGGTAGAAATGCACGATATGGTCGTGCAGCGCATGGGCCGTGATGATCATGTTGCGGATGTACTGGGCGTTCAGCGGTATTTCCATGTCCAGTGCATTCTCCACTGCGCGCACCGAGGCCAGGGCATGCACCGTGGTGCACACGCCGCAGATGCGCTGGGTGAACAGCCACGCCTCGCGCGGGTCCCTGCCTTTCAGGATTACCTCAATGCCGCGCCACATCTGGCCGGATGACCATGCGTTCGTCACTTTGCCCTGGTCGATGTCGCAATCTACCCTCAGATGCCCTTCAATTCGCGTGACCGGATCAACGGTTATTCTTCTGGCCATGAACGCCTCTCCTTTTCTGGTTTTTAAATTCAGGCATGCTCCACTTTCGGAAGCACCGACAGTTGTTTTACGATGAAAAGATAACCCATGATTTCGAACGAAATTAAGCCGAACGTGATCAGCAGCTCCGACGATGAGGGGAAATATCTCCAGCCGAAACCGGGGTACAGCCCGACAAGGTAGACATTAAACCGGTAGATGCTGCCGGCAAAAAGAGCGGACAGGGCGCTGAGAAAAAGCGTCCGCGGTTCGCCGCGGCGCTGTGCGGAGGCCAGCACCACGATCGGGATGATATACAGGATGTTCTCGATCCAGAACATGACGCCGCACAGGTTAAACTGAAACGCCAGGCCCAGTGCGCCGCGCGACGCCAGCTCGACGAAACGGCCGGCAAGGTAGATGCCGAGCAGCCACGGGATGATGCCGGCAAGCCGGGCCAGCATCGGCGTTTCAAGGGGACGGCCGAACCCGACCGATGACCACAGCGACTCGAACACGACCATGGCATAGCCCATGGCGATACAGGTGATGAGGAAGAACGCCGGAAGCCAGGTTGTCTGCCACAGCGGGGACAATTTATGCCCGGATATGATCATGAGGGAGCCCAGCGACGACTGGTGCATGGTGGGCAGCAGCATGCCCAGCGCAATGAACACGAACATCCAGCGGTTCACCACGGCTGCCCAGGCAGGCTTGAATTTTTCGATGATCGCCGGCGAGAACTCGACCCACAGCACGGCGGTGTAGGCCATCACGCACATGGCGATTTCAAAAAGCGCCGAGTTGAAATTCATGCGCCAGGGCAGGAAAAGATTGTACGTGTTCCAGTAGCGCCCGAGATCGATCATCACGGAGGTGCCGGCAAGGGTGTAGCCGAAAGCGCCCGTGAGCAGGGCAGAGCGCACCAGCGGATGGTAGTGGCCGCGGTTGAAGGCGTATACCAGCAGGGCCACCGCGTAGCCGCCGCAGCCGATCGCGGTTCCGACAACCACGTCGTAGGCGATCCAGATGCCCAGCGCGAAGCCGTCGTTCATGCCGCTGACCGGCCCCAGGCCGACGAAGAAGCGCTTTAAAATAAGCACGGCAGCGAGCATAAAGATAACGGCCGCCGCAACGAAGGGGCGGGTCAGTATTTTTCCGCCCATTGGCTCGAATGCATCATGATGGCTCATTGCTTGGTGCTCCTGTAGGCTGCCGCCAGCAGTCCCGCAAACAGGACCAGGGGCGCGATCATTCCTTTGTACAGCGTATGCTGCAGACCCTCGCTGATCGCCGAATTCGGCACATCGCCCACCGCGGGAAGCCCGAGTTTTTCAAACGGCACGCTGCCCAGTATCATGACCTGCGTGCCGCCCAGCTCTTTTTCACCGTATATACGGGCGTTATATGCTTTGGCAACCTGCTTGGCAGAGGAGTGAGCGCCCTTGATATGGCCGATCGGGTAGTCGTGCCAGGCGCCGGGTTTCAGCGCCAGGCGTTTGCGCCCTTCCTCGAGCAGCGCCTCGCGCGGGCCGAACAGGGCCGCCCCGGTCGGGCAGCTCTGGCAGCAGGCCGCGTAGCAGTCAAGGCCCGTATAGGTGGTTTTGCACAATTCGCATTTCGTGACCCGGGGGAAGGCCCTGTTCCACTCAAAACGGGGAACGACGAACGGGCAGGCGACAAAGCAGTAGCGGCAGCCGATGCATGCGTTTTTGTTCCAGGATACGATGCCGGTTTCCGGGTCCTTGGAGAAGGCCGACACCGGGCAGGCCGACATGCACGCCGGGTCAATGCAGTGCATGCACTGTTTTTTCATGAAGCCGAACCCGCCGGCCCCGTCAGTGTGCATTTGAATGACCGTGTAGTTTTCAGGCGAAAGGTCCTCCTGTTTGTCCCATATGCCGGGAATCGTTCCCGGGGGCTGTGCGGCGCCGGCCGGCGCCGCGGGGGCCGCCGTATCGGCCTGGATGCCGTTGCGCTGCTTGCAGGCGGCGCTGCAGGCCCGGCAGCCGATACAGATGGTTGAGTCATACAGGATACCGATGGCTTCTTCAGGCGTTTTTCTGGTTTCGCGGGGGCCGAAAGCGTGGGCGGGCGTTGCGCCGGCGGCAATCAGGGTGCCGCCCGCCACGACTTTCATGAACCCCCGTCGTGAGGTCTTATCCATGAGACAGTCTCCTTAGCCCGGTCATTCGGGGTGCTTTTCAGTAGGCTGGTCAGCAGAAGCCTTCTTGAGGTTCTTCGCAACCACGGCGCTCGCGCCAAGGACCGCGCCCACGCCGGCGCCAAGAACCGCTGCCGCGCCGACGGTCACCGGGCTGCCCTTGGCGCTGTCGGCCGCGGGATATCCCGGGCCCGCCGTGGGCTGCTGCACTTTCGCCTGCGTGAACAGCGGGATATGGAAGCCGACATGCTGCTCGGAGCAGCCGAAGCAGGGATGTCCCGTGCCCACGGGCCAGGTGTTCGATCCGGCGTCGCCGTAGAGCTGCGTCGGGCAGTTGTTGTAGGTCTCCGGCCCCTTGCAGCCGAGCTGGTACAGGCAGTAGCCCTTGCGGTGGCCCTCGTCGCCGAAGGCATAGGCGAAGCGCCCGGCGTCGAAATGCGGCCTGCGCTCGCAGTTCTCATGGATAAGGCGGCCGTAGGCGAATTTCGGACGCAGCTTGCCGTCGAGTTCCGGCAGTTTGTTGAAGGTCAGGTAATGCATGACGGTGGAAATGAAGTTATACGGGTTGGCCGGGCAGCCGGGCAGATTGACCACGGGAATCTTCATGCCCTCGAGGACCTTCCAGGCAGGGGTCGCGCCGGTTGGATTGGGCTCTGCCGATGCTACGCCGCCCCAGGAGGCGCACGATCCGATGGCAATCACGGCAGCGGCGTGCTGCGCAGTGTCCTTGACGATATCAACGAAGGGCTTGCCGCCGATCTTGCAGTAAATGCCGCCGTCCTTCACGGGGACCGCGCCTTCGACCACCAGCAGGAACTTGCCTTTGTTTTCTTCGATAGCCTTCTGCATGGCCTCTTCGGCAAGATGGCCGGCGGGCGTGCTGAGCGTTTCGGAGTAATCAAGGGATATTTTTTCAAGGATCAGCGTTTCAAGCGTCGGGTGGTTCAGGCGCAGCAGCGACTCGACGCAGCCCGTGCATTCCTGGCCCGAGATCCATATCACGCTGGGGCGCTTTGCGGACATGGCCGCCTCCGCGATTTTTGTCCCCAGCGCGGCCGGAAGTCCCATGTACACGGCAAGCGCCGAACAGTATTTCAAAAAATCCCTTCGGGTAATTCCTAATGCTTCAATATTCACGGTGTCCTCCTCGGGGTTGAATTGGTAAACACGTGTGCACACAATGCTGACTGCGGTTCCGGGCTGACCCGGGATGTGGTGCGGCTTGCATGGCCTTGGAAACAGCGGTTGGGGCCGCCGATTATGGCGACGGGCTGTTTAACGTGGCCGGGATTTTTCCATGCGTATGATGGGACGCTTGCGTTGCGCGGACAGGCTTGTTGCGCAAAGGGATCGTTTTTTGCCATAAAAAAGCTCCCTGACAAAAAGGGGGCCGGTTTCGATACAATTTTTCAATTGCATTGTCGACCGTCTTTGTAACGCAGCGGGAGGCCTGTCTCTTTCGAGAACAGCCCTGTCGGTCATGGGCCCGCAGCAGAATGTCCTCAGGCGCGCATGACTCAGAAACGGTGTATCGCGAACAATCCTAATAAAAAACCCGTAATTTGTCAATCACAATGCTCAATGCCCTGTTCCAGACCCTGCTGTCCGTGCCTGGCGTATATATGGGCCGTGCGCGGGCTATGCAGGCCGGCGTCGGCATGGGAGCGGGAAATCGCGCCGGGGGGCAGCGTGTTTGACAGGATCCTTCGGCTGCCGGGTGCAGCCATGCTAGTGCCCCAGCACGACCCACAGGCCGCCGTCATCGCAGATGCGGGCGCGGGGGGCGAGACCGGAGCGCGCAAGCAGGCCGCGCACATCCTCAACGCGGTAGAGCCGGCGCCCGAGGGCATTGTTTTGCATGCGGGACTCATCCGCTATGGGCGCAATGACGTGATCAGGGGTGTAGCAGCCGTATCCCCCGCCGAATACGGCGATTCCTTCCGCAGCGCGCACGCGGTCGAGCTCCTGCATGATTGCAGCCTGCTCATCAAAGAAGAAAAACGCACCCCGGCAGAATACGAGGTCAAAGGACCTGTCAGGCACCTCGAGGCGCTCCAGGCCGGTGCGGATGATTGTCAAACGGTCGGCGCCGCAGCCGGGCCAGTCCTCGAAAAACGTGCCGGCAAGTTCAGGCATGTCAAGGGCAACGCTCAGGCGTGCTTCGGGAAACATGCGCAGCAGCTCGCTGCCGACTCCTCCTGAAAAACAGCCGACCTCGAGAATGCGCCCGGGCGGAGACGGGCAGAATTCCGCCACTTGGCGCGCAAGGAAGGGGTACACCGGTTTCCAGAGCCGGTTCACCTCGCGCACAAGGCCGGGCTGCGTGCGGTAGCTTGCTGCGAACGAAGCGTGCATACAATGAGCCCTTGAGTTCTGCCGGCGTCCGGCGGTCTGCTAACCAAGGGGCCTGAAGGAAAGCGCCTTGATGGCGGCGTGCACTTCCGCGCCCTCGCGTATTTCCATTTGCCGGGCAGCCTTTTTCGTGACTTCCGCAATAAGACGTTCGGAGCAGCATTGCAGCTCCACGCCCTGCCTGACGCCCATGTCGAACGTCTTTACCACGGTCGCGCTGAAGACGTTGCGCGCGCTGATGACTTCGGGGTGTTTCTTGAAGAGAATTACATCACGCGCGGGCAGTTCAAAAAGTGTCGACGGGGGTTCCCCTGTATCGGCGATAAACAGGTGCCGGTCTCCCCATTGATATGCATGCACATCGCCGGCCCGGGCCGGCGAGGCAAGCCGCAGAAGGTTGATGTACCCGCCCGCATCCTTCGTGGCGCCCCGCGCCAGGTCTTCGGCCGTTACGAGTCTGCACGCGCAGCCGTCCTCCACCGTAAGCACCCGGTCCGCCATGACCCGCATCTCCAGCAGGGTGTGCGAGATAAAAACGTAGGGGATGTTGAAAACCGCACAGGTGTCCTTCAGGTACGCAATGATCTGAAACTTGAGGCTCGCGTCGATCGCTGACAGGGGTTCATCCATCAGCAGCAGACGCGGGTTCGAAAGGATCGCCCTGCCGATCGCCACCCGCTGTTTTTCGCCCCCGGACAGGTTGGCGACCCCGCGCTTGAGCAGGTGCCCTATCTGCAGGACATCGATCACCGCATCCGGCCGTATCTTCCGGTGAGCAGGGTGGCACCGTTTGTAGCCGTAGTACAGGTTGCTGTGCACGCTGAGGTGCGGAAACAGCTGGGCGTGCTGGAATATCATGCCGATACGGCGGTGCTCGGGCGCAACGTGGACGCCGCTGCGGCTGTCAAAAAGCGTTTCACCGCCCAGGCTTATGCGGCCGCTGTCGGGAACGCCCAGCCCGGCTACAAGGTTGAGCAGGGTGGATTTGCCGCTGCCCGACGGGCCGAACACGCCTGTTCTGCTGCCGTCGACCGTGAAATCGGCCTCCAGGCGGAATGTGCCCAGCTGCTTGCGGGCCGAAACATGCAGTTCCACCTCAGGCCCTCCTGCTGGTCATGCGCCGGCTGATCCACTCGTGCACGATAAGCACGGCCACGGAAAGAATTACCGAAATAAGGCACAGCGCCATCGCCATGGCATCGCCTTTCGGCGAACTGACATAGTCATAGATCGCGAGCGGGATGGTCCGGGTCACGCCCGGGATGTTGCCGGCCACGATGATCGTGGCGCCGAATTCACCAAGGCCGCGGGCAAACATGAGAATGGAGCCCGCGATCAGGCCGCGTACGGAAAGCGGCACGATGACCGTGAAAATGCTGTCAAACCAGCCGGCACCGAGTGTGCGGGCCGCGTATACCAGGTTTCGGTCGATCATCTCCATGCTGGTCCTGATCGCGCGCACCATCAGGGGAAACCCCACGACCGCCGTCGCGATAACGGCAGCCTTCCACGTGAATATCAGCTGTATCCCGAGCGGCTGCAGCACCCATTTTCCCAGCCAGCCGTTCTGCCCCAGCAGCATCAGCAGGATGTAGCCGATCACGACGGGCGGCAGCGTCAGAGGCAGGTTGACGAGCACATCGAGCGCGAGCATCCCCCTGAAGCGTTTGAACGTCATGGCATAGGCGACGGCAAAGGCCGGCGGCAGCGAGACCAGGGTCGCCGACACGGCGACCCTGACTGACAGCAGGATTGCGGAGTAGTCCGAGGGGCTGAATTCAAGCATTACCGTTATTTACCAATAAAACCATATCCGGCAAGCTTCTTTTGCGCTTCCGGGCTTTGCAGATACTGCAGGAACGCCGCCGCCTGTGCTTTCCGGCTGCCGGTCACGGTAGGCGCCATCGGATAGGTTACGCGCGAGTACAGCTCCTGCGCAACGGTGAACAGCACCCGTGTGTTTTTGCACAGCTGCCTGGCGTCCGTCATGTAGACAAAGGCGCCTGCCACCTCCGCCCGTTCGGCATACATCAAACATTCACGTACATCCCGGGCCATGACAAGCCTGTTTTCGAGCTTTTTGTCAAGCCCGGTTTTTTTCAGGGCTTCCATGGCGTACTGGCCCGCGGGCACGCTCATCGGGCTGCCGATGGCGATCCGCTCCAGGTCCGCCAGATCCGCCATCCCGGAAGCCTTCACCTCGGGCTTTCCCACGAAAACCAGCTCATTGTACGCGAGAACGGCAATCCCCGCAACATCGATGAGGTTCTTTTCTTTCAGATAGTCCATCCACTCCGTGCTGGCGGATATGAAGATGTCGGCCGGCGCGCCGTTCTCGATCTGCTTGGCAAGCGCGCCGGAAGCCCCGTAGTTTTTCTGGAACGTGACCCCCGGATTCTGTGCTGCAAAGGCGTCCGAGAGTTCGTTAATCGTGTCTTTCATGCTGGCGGCCGCGAAAATACTGATTTCTTCGGCCCGGGCGGGCAGAGCGGCAAGCGCAAGCCCGGCCAGGGCCATCAGCAGGCCTCTGAAAATGTGTCGTGTCTTCATGTGCGGTTTCTCCTTGTATGGGGGTTGTGTTGTGTACGGCCTTGAATTCACCTCTGCGCGTGAGCCTGTGAGCGGACGGCTGTGATGGAAGCTGGCCGCGTAGCCGGCAGTACCCGGAAGCCCTCACGTACAGTTCAGGATTTAATGTTACTCAGCCCTTTGCACACGCAGGCATTTTCTCCGGGCAGTCGAACATGCCGTGCAGCAGCCAATGAGCGGGCATGTGGGCATGTGATTATTGTATGATCCTTGATAGTTAAATTTTAATTATAAATATTGAATTTATACATTGTGAACTTTAAAAACGCCTTGATGGTAAGTAATAAATGCCTGCAAGTCAATTATTTTTCTGCTTTATTGCCTGCGCGGTGTTAAAAAAACTTGACAATGTATCATTTTATGACTACTATTGCTGAAAATTTTGGCTTTATTACCCTATTTTTTTGGTAATTTTAACCAATAGTTGATTAATTATTACCATAAAATGATTTTAATATGTTTGGCGGGCTGCAACCCTGTGAACAGCCAGCCGCAGGCTCAGATGATGTGTCCGTCCAGCGAAAGCAACCAGAATGCATGGAGCCCTCCTTCTCCTGTGCGGCCGCGGCCTGCCATTGCTCAGGCAGGCTGCGGTTTTTCACTGCCCGCTGGACGTGGCGCCGTACGAATGCGGCGCCTGCACGCTTGAGGCCCCGGCGCTGCACCGCCAGCCGATACCCCTGCTTCAGCAGGCAACGCAATTAATTTTCGAGAAAGGATGAGAGCATGAAAAAAAAGACACCATCACGACAGCGCGCCGCGCGGCTTTTCTGGGCGCCGGCCTGCCTTGCGGCCCTTGTCTGGACCGCGGCGGCCTGCGGCGCGGCTTGTGCCGCTGAGCCGGACACGGCCCCGGAAGACAGCACCGCGGCGGTTGAAGAAACATCCAAACCCGCGGCCGCATCGGATGTGTTCAGCCTTGGGGAAATAGTGGTCGAGGCTGAAGAGGAGACCATCAGCAAGGTCGCCACCGTTGATACGATTTCGAAAGAGACCATGGATCTCAATTCGGCCCGCGATGTCGCCGATGCCATGAAAGCCATCCCGAGCGTGGTCCTTACCAACGGCACGCGCAATGAAAAAACGTTCAGCATCCGGGGTTTCAACCAGCGTTATATCCCGGTGCTCTACGACGGTATCCCCATGTATGTTCCCTACGACGGCTACGTCGATGTCGGCAAGTTCTACACCGGCAACCTGTCGCAGGTAAGCGTCAGCAAGGGGATCAGCTCCGTGCTTTACGGGCCCAACACCATGGGCGGCGTGGTCAACCTTGTGTCCCGCAAGCCGGTGAAACCCTTTGAGTTTGATTTCGACGCGGGCTTGACGGAGGGCCCCCGCTATGACGCCAACACGAACCTGGGCGCGCGCAAGGGGAAGTTCTATATCATGGGCGGTTTCGGCTACACCGACCAGCATGCCTTCGTGCTTTCCCACGACCACGACAAGAAGAAAAGCCAGCCCGGCCGCAGACGCGAAAACTCCTATATTGATGACTACACGAGCGCTTCGGGCAAGATCGGATTCGAGCCGGCCGACGGCCATGAGTACGCCATCGGCTATAACTTCATCACGGGCGACTGGGGCCTGCCGCCCGAGGAAAACACCGTGAAGTCTCCCAGATACTGGCAATTCAGCGAGTGGGAGAAGAACACCTATTATTTCGCCGGCGACACGAAAATAACTGAAGACCTGCGGCTCAAGACACGGCTGTACCGTGATGAATACTACAACGTGATGGATTCCTATGATAATGACAAGTACAACAGCCAGACAGCCAAGTATGCCTTTCACAGCACCTATGACGACTACACACACGGCGCCTCGATGGTTCTCAGGACAACCTATATCCCGAGCAACACGCTGAGCGGCTCATTCCATTTCAAGCAGGATGTGCACCGGGAGCAGGACAACCGGGGCATAAAATGGGAGCGCTATGAGACAGAAACATATTCCTGGGGGCTTGAAGACGACATCGCCATTACGGACAGGCTTTCACTGCTGATCGGCGCGAGCTATGACAGGCAGCACCCCGAAGATGCCAACGGCGGCGATCTCAGGGACGACGAAGACAGCTTCAATCCTCAGGCCGGGCTCAGCTATGCCGCAACCGACAGCACGCTGCTGCATGCCTCGGTCGGGGAAAAAACACGATTTCCCTCCCTGAAGGAACTCTATTCCGGGCTCATGGGCAGCAATATTCCCAACCCCGAGCTCAAAACGGAGAAATCGATCAATTATGAGGCCGGCGTCACGCAGGCCCTTCCCCGCGACAGCGAAGTGCGCGCCGCCCTGTTCCTCAGCGATATCGACGACCTGATCGTCAACCGCCAGCTCACCTCCCAGCAGAGCCAGTACCAGAATATCGGCATGGCGCTCTTCAAGGGCCTGGAACTCAGCGCCAGGACCGGCTGGATCGAACATAATGAGTTGACCCTGAACTACACCTTCCTGGACGCGCAAGACAGGTCGCATGACCGCACCAGCAGCAAGCTCGAATACCAGCCCAGGCACAACCTCTACATCAGCAACCTGTATACGTTCAACAAGTACCTGCAGGCCTTCTGCGCCCTGAACATGTATTCGCAGCGCTATTTCCAGGATCCCGACAAGAACAGGGCCTGGCACAGGGTGGATGGTTTTTTCACGCTCGATTTCAAGCTGATCGGCACCATAACGAAGAATCTTTCCGTTGAAGCCGGCGCGAAAAATCTGCTGGACGAACTCTACTACTACAATCACGGGTTCCCTCAGGCCGGCAGGACCTTTTTCACTGCTGTCAGGGGGAAATTTTAGCAGCGCCGGTCGGAACCCGCGCCGGGGGACCGGTTCGGCCGGATCTGCCTCTTCATGTTCCGCAGCGGGGCCTCCGCTGCGGAACAGTTTTACAATGACCGCAGCCGGAGAATGTACTCGCATGAATAAAAAGCCGCCTCGCGGCTTTGTCCGCAGGACGTTCATACCGTTGCAGGGTGATTACAGGAAAGGAGACGCTTGTACATGAGAACATTTGAACAGGATATGGAAGCGGCCGCGGCCTATCACGGCCATGTCTGCTCGGGCATCGTGCTCGGAGTCCGCATGGCCCGTTTCGGCTGCCGCCTGCTGGGGATCGACGATCCGCTCGATTACCGCGATCTTGTCGTCTATATCGAGATCGACCGCTGCGCGACCGATGCGATCTACGCGGTAACCGGCTGCACCATGGGCCGCAGGCGCCTGAAATGGATCGATAACGGAAAACTGGCGGCAACGTTCGTCGATCTGGCGACTTCAAAGGCGGTGCGCCTGGTCGTCATGAACGAGACGTTTCCGCCGGAGGACGCCGATCTCGCGCAGTTCTGGTCGGCCATTAGCGATGAAGATATCTTCGGCGTGCGGCATTTCGAAAAAGACGTGCCGCTTGAGGACCGCCCCGGCAGGCCCGTCCGGACGGCAACCTGCATGAAGTGCCGCGAAAAGGTCATGGACGGCAGGGATGTCACGGTCAACGCTCAGGTGCTGTGCAGGGACTGCGCGGGGGTGAACGCATGAGCGATCAGGCCCGTATGTGGGAACTCTATACTGCGCTTATCGACCTTGTTCCGGCCGGCCTGCGGGTTGCGGACTGCCTTGTGGGCTATAACTGGACGCTCGTGCGCTCACATGCAACCGGCGTCGCCCTCACGCCGCCCAAGGACGGCGGCGGCAAACGCTCATCCGGCCCGATCACGGGCATGCCGGTGCGCGCGCTTGCGCAGGGCATCAAATCCTGGAACAGCCTTGAGGCGACAATGGGGCTTGCGGCCGTCAACTCGGTTTTGAATTCCGCCGAGCAGGTCGAGCGACTGAGCGGCATTCCCGCCCGGCAGCACCGGTCCCTGGGCGCGTTCGAGCGTTTCCGGGAGGAAGTGCGCGGCAGGCGTGTTGCCGTTATCGGCCATTTCCCAGACCTTGAGCAGCTCGGTGAGGTGTGCGAACTCTCGATACTTGAGCGCAGGCCGCATGCGGGCGATTATCCCGACCCGGCCTGCGAATATATCCTGGCCGAGCAGGACTACGTGTTCATGACCGCCACGGCCATCATCAACAAAACCCTGCCGCGCCTGCTGGAGCTCAGCCGGAACGCCGTGCGTGTGCTGGTGGGCCCGAGCACGCCGCTTGCCCCCGTGCTGTTTGAAGCCGGCATCGACGTGCTGGCCGGCATGGTGGTCACCGGCGAGCCGTCATTCTGGACCACCGTGCGGGAAGCGGGCAGCCTTGAAATATTTGAAAACGGCGGCCAGATGGTTGAGATCAAAAAACACTGAGCGTGCAGGGGTATACATGCAGGAGCCTGAACATAGTCGTCGTACAGCCCGGCCGGGATTCAGGCTGATGATCCTTGCGTTCTCCACCGGCGCGGTCTTTCTCCTGTCGCTGCCGCTGGGGCGCTATTATATTCCGGTAGCCGAGGTGGTATCGGCCCTTGTTGGCACACTGCTGCCGGGGCAGCACAGCATACCTGAAACCCTGCAGACCGTTCTGTTCAATATCCGGCTGCCGAGGATAGTGGTCGGGATGCTGGTGGGGGCGGTCCTGTCCGCAGCCGGGGCCGTGTACCAGGGGATGTTCCGCAATCCGCTCGTCTCCCCCGATATCCTGGGCGCATCGGCCGGCGCGGGCTTCGGCGCCGCCCTGGCCATATGGTGCTCCTGGGGCATCATTGCTACGCAAATCTCGGCCTTCGCCTGCGGCCTTGCCGCAGTGCTGGCGGCCTGGAGCATCAGCTGCCGCATGCGCCACGCGCCCATGCTGGCGCTGGTGCTGTCGGGAATGCTCATCAGCACGCTGTTCTCGGCAGGCACGTCGGCCGTGAAGTATATCGCCGATCCGCTCGACAAGCTTCCGGCCATCACGTTCTGGCTTATGGGCAGCCTGGCCGCGTGCAGCACGCGTGACGCCGTGCTGCTTGCAGCCGGCGCCGTTGCCGGGCTCGTGCCCCTGCTGCTTGTGCGCTGGAGGCTCAATGTGCTGTCGCTGGGGGATGAGGAAGCGCAGGCGCTGGGGCTTGAAACCGGCAGGCTGCGCTTCATGGTGATCATCTGCGCAACGCTCATGACCACTGTTTCGGTATCAGTCTGCGGCATGGTCGGCTGGGTCGGGCTGATCGTGCCGCACCTGGCCCGCATGATCGTCGGCCCGAACTACGCGGTGCTGCTGCCGGCCTCTGTCCTGCTGGGAGGGGCGTACCTGCTGGTCGTCGATGACCTGGCGCGCATGATGGCGGCCGTTGAGGTGCCGCTGGGCATTCTGACGGCGCTTATCGGCGTGCCGTTTTTCCTTTTTCTGCTCAGATATAACAGGCGGGACTGGCAGTGAATATAGAACTGCGCGATATCTGCTGCGGCTACAGCGGCCGCGATGTGCTCAGCGGCGTTTCGCTCGCATTCGGGCCGGGCGAAATTGTCTGCCTGCTCGGTCCGAACGGATCGGGTAAAACCACGCTTTTCAAGGCCATGCTCGGCCTTGTGCCCCTGCGCAGCGGCAGTGCCCTGCTCGACGGCAAAGATATACGGAACTGGTCGCGCCGTACAATCGCCCGCAGGATCGGCTATATACCCCAGAGCCATGCCCATCCTTTTCCGTTTACCGTGTTTGACATGGTGCTCATGGGCAGAACCAGCCATATCGGCACCTGTGCCGCGCCGGGCCGGGCAGACCGCCTGGCGGCCACGGAGGCGCTTGAAGCCCTGCATGTGCGGTACCTGGAACACCGGATCTTTACCGAACTCTCCGGCGGGGAGCGCCAGCTGGTGCTGATAGCCCGGGCGCTTGCCCAGAAACCCGGCATGCTCATCATGGACGAGCCGACGGCGAGCCTTGATTTCGGCAATCAGCTGCTGGTGCTGGATCATATCCGGGAGCTGGCCGAAAGCGGCCTGCTGATCATCATGTCAACGCATCTGCCCAATCATGCCTTTTTTTTCGGTACGCACGTGATCATGCTGAAGGACCGGGGTGTGCTGGGCGCGGGCACGCCGGCTGCGACCGTCAACCGGGACAACATGCGGGCTTTATACAATGTCGATGTCAATATCGTGACCACCCGGCTGCATGACCAGCGGGAAATCCAGGTCTGTGTTCCCATAGCGCACTGTGCCTGCGACGATCGCCGTACAAATAAACCGGTACAGGAGGCACCATGAAGCTCACAGGGAAGCTGCTCTTGCGATGCATTATTGCTGTAACGTTTTTCTGCGCCGGCGCCCGCGCACAGGCCGCAGCGCAGGCAGCCGGCCGCAGCATTACCGACCATGCAGGCCGGACTGTACGGGTGCCCGACAGGATCACCAGGGTTGTCGGCACATCACCCGTGGGGACCATTCTCCTTTATACCCTGTGCCCGGACATGCTGGCAGGCTGGAACCATGCGCTGCGCTCCGGCGAGCGGGAGTTTATTCCGGAGCCCTACCGCTCGCTTCCCAACCTCGGCGGCTGGTATGCAAAAAATACCGGGAGCCTTGAGGAACTTGTCAGGTTACGGCCCGATGTGCTCATCGGAGCCGGCAAGCTCGGGCCTGCCGAGATCGAGCAGGCCGACCGGATACAGCAGCAGATCAATATTCCCGTGATCATGCTGGACGGATCGCTTGAAGGGCTCGAGAAGGCCTATCTGTTCCTGGGTGAACTGACCGGCGAGCGGCAGCGGGCGGGGATCCTGGCGGCGTACTGCAGGGAGAAGCTCGCGGCAGTTGATACAGCGCTGGCGGGCCTGCCCGCTGAAGGCAGCACGCGTATCTACTATGCCGAAGGCGCGGCCGGGCTTGAGACCGAACCGGGCGGCTCGGACCATACGGGATTGCTCTCGCGGGTGGGCGGCAGCAATGTGGCCCAGGTGCCGGCGCGCGAGGGCATCGGCATGACGCCCGTATCCATGGAACAGGTCATAGCCTGGAACCCCGAGGCCCTGCTGGTGTGGAACCGCGGCCAGGGCGGTGCCTACGACCACATCATGTCCGACCCGCTCTGGGCGAAGCTGCTGGCGGTGAAAAACCGCCGCGTGTATGAAATACCCGCCGCGCCCTTCAACTGGTTCGACCGGCCGCCGGCGGTGAACCGCGTTATCGGCCTGCTCTGGCTTACCCGGTTGCTGCATCCCGACAGGTTCGCCTGCGACATAGCGGCGGAGGCACAGCGATTCTGCCGGCTGTTTTACCATATTGATCTTTCCGATGACCAGATACGCGGCCTGCTTGAACGCTCCGGAGGAGCCTGAGATGAAAACAGACCCCTCTCTTTTGTATGATGCAGTACCGCCTTCCATCTGGCACGATGCGGGCCTGCTCGAGCAGCTCTGGCAGGCCGAACGCAGCCGGTCCCTGTTCGGCCGCCAGAACCCCGAGCGCGCGGGCGCGGGCTGGTGGAGCGTGCGCGCATCGAGCTTCGCCCGCCGCACAGGCGGTTCGCGAGGACGGCGCAGGCAGGAAAAACTCATGGCCATGCTGGAGAAGGCCGGCCTGCTGGGCGGGCGGCATGAGGCCCTTGACATCGGCTGCGGGCCGGGCAACGTGGCCCTGCCGCTGGCCCGGCGGATGAAGCGGGTCGTCGCGCTTGATCCCTCGGAGGACATGCTGGCGATACTTGAGCGCCGCGCGGCCCGGGCCGGCATCAAGAACATCGAAACCGTACACATGCGCTGGGAGGACGTCGATCTGGACCGGCTGGGGTGGCGCGGCCGCTTCCGCGTGGCGATCGCCTCCATGAGCCCCGGCATCCGCGATGTCGCCACGCTGCAGAAGATGCAGGCGGCCTCCTGCCGCGGGTGCTACCTCAGCGGGTTCACCCGGCGCTTTGACCGTGCGCAGGACGAGCTGTGGCGGCTGTTTTTTCATGAACCCATGCCGGACCTGCCCGCGGATGTGTTCTGTATTTTTCACCTGCTGCATGCCTGGGGCTGCTGCCCGTCGCTGGAGCTCTCCAGCGAAAAGACCCGGCAGCGCTGCTCGATGCAGGCGGCCCTTGAAGAAATGAACCTGCTCATGATGCCCTATGTCGAGCAGTCGGAGAAAACGCGCTCCATCATCGAAAACTACGTGCGCTCGGCGAGCCCCCAGGGGGTGTTTACCAGAGAGCGCTCGTTCGTCGAGGCCAGGATGATCTGGCCGGTGCGGCGATAGGCGCAGCTGCCGGCATGACCACACACGTACGCTATCGCGCCATGTCCATTGCCGTGAGGGCTGCATCGTGCGCACTGCCGGTGCTGCGCGTGCTAAGCGAGGCCGGAGGCACGAAGTTTTTTATCGCTTCGGCACGGAAAGTGAATCGTATGCTTGATGCCGGACGGCGAGCTGCGGCCGCAGCAGGGAGGCGATGAGCTCAGGCAGGCTGTCGCGGTTGCCTTCGTTCAGCTCGATTACCGTGGTTTTGGCATGGGACCGAACGGCATCCAGCAGCGGCGAGCGCAGCGGCTTAATCACGCCCAGCACCGGGATGCCGCCCTCCAGCAGGGCAAGCACCGCGGCGCAGAACCTCCGGGCCTGCTGCTCCATCACGCCCAGCTCATCCATCAGGATAAGGTCGGCAGTGCAGGGCACTGCTTCGAGTATGGCGCATCCGCCCGCCTCAAAGGCCCCGGGAAAAGCGCTGAACGCTCCATCCCCCCAGCGTATGCCTACAAGATGATCGCGGTCCAGTGCGGCTGCGCCATCAGAGGGGACGATGTAGACCTCGCCGATGGCCTGAGGGATAGCGCTCGGCTCCTTGACCGTCCGGAACCCGGAGATCCGCTGCGGCTTCAGCAGTGACAGGGCTGCGTTAAGGGCTGTTGTCTTGCCGGTGCGCACGACACCGGTCAGAAAAATATTGAGACGCTGTTCATCGTGTTCGCGCTGTATCACTGCTGCTCCCTGCCGCTGCCCTGCGCGCCGGGCGATGGCTCCCCGCGCTGGCAGACGTTTAAAAGACCCGGACGCCGAGTTCAGGCGCAGGCTGCCGAGATCTGGAAATATATTGACAAATTAATTATATTTTGATTATATATTATCCAAATTAAGCCAATATCTGTCCTTTTTCTCAGTTAGGTAATTATATGTTGATTTCTATATATCATAAAATCACTGCTGAAAAAACATTTTTATCGAGTGCGGCTATGCGGACCGCGCGTATGCTTATGCAGCGTGCAGGCAATGAAGCGCGGCCGCGCAACGGCGGTTTGCGATGAGCAGTGCGTCATCCCCCCGGAGAGGTTTTGATGCGCTGAACGACACGCGGCTGTGCGTCAGTGTCGCCGGTGCGGTCCTGCTCCATGCGCTGGTTTTGAGCCTGCCTGTTTCCCTGAAACAGATGCGGCCGGCCGAGACGTTAGCGCTCTGTTGCCTGGGCATAGAATCGCGGCCGGCCTGCCGCCTGCCGGCACCGGAGCCCCTGCCGCAGGCTGCGACCGCGGCACAGCCTCAGCCTGCGCCGCCCGTACAGGCGGTCCGGCAGAAGCGTCCGTTGCCCAGACCTGTGCGGAAACCGGTTCCCGAACCGCTGCCTGCACAGCCGCTTGAGCCGTCGCTCGTGAGCGAGGCAACCGCGCCGCCTGAACCGTCTTCTGCGCCCGCGGCAGCGGCTGCAGGGAAAGTCTCGGACGCGGTCGCCGGGGGCGGCGCGCAGGGTCCTTTTCAAGCAGTATTCGGCGCACTGGACGGACCGCAGTTCCTTAAGCGGGTCGAGCCGCAGTACCCGCTGGCGGCACGAAGGCTGGGCCAGCAGGGCCGGGTCGTGCTGTGTTTGACGATCGATGAGCGCGGCATCCTGCGCGACGTTCAGGTTGTCGAGGCACATTCTGACATGTTTGCACGGGCCGCGGAGCGGGCTGTACGGCAATCGACATTCCGCCCGGCGCACAAGGGCGGCGGAGCGGTGGCCTGCAGGGCGCTGCTGCCGTTTACATTTAAATTGAGGAGTTAATCATGCTGGAGTGGTTTTTCAAGGGCGGTCTTCTGATGTACCCGATTCTGCTGTGTTCCGTCGCCGGGGTCGCCATTTTTACCTATAAGTTCTTCCAGTTCCGTTCGATACTGCGCTGTATCGAACGCCCCCTTGCGCTTCTCAAGACCCAGAAACCGAAAATCCTGCAGCCGATCTTTGAAGCCCTAGCATCAGGGGGCCGCGAACAGGAGCTTTCGATCGCCGGAACCGGCCTGGTCCGCGCACTCGAAAAGGGCCTGAGCTGGCTGTCCCTGATGACAACCATTGCCCCGCTGCTTGGGCTGACCGGCACCGTGCAGGGCATGATCACCACATTTTATGCTATCGAGAAAACGCAGAATGCGCACCCGGCTGTCCTTGCGGGCGGTATTTATGTCGCCCTCATCACGACGATCGCCGGGCTTCTGGTCGCTGTTCCCCTGCACGTCGGGCACCATTACCTCGAACGTGAGGCTGATGAAATGGCGTTTATCATCAAGGAAATCATAATCGGGCTTGCGGGCAATGATGCAGATCGAAATTGAGCGCAGAAAATACACCAGGCCCTTCCTGGACATGACACCCATGATCGATGTGGTGTTCCAGCTGGTGCTTTTTTTCGTGCTCACGTCCCATGCTATCAACGAGCCCGTTATTAAGATCGTCCTGCCTGAATCGAAAACGGCGGTGGATATCGACGGCGCCACCCTGACAATAAGCGTCAGCAGCAGCGCCGTTTTCCTGGAGGACCGGGAGGTGGCTGTTGAGGGCCTGGGCGCGGCCCTGAAGAGCCGGGCGGCACAGGAGCATGCCACCGAGGTCAGGATCAAGGCCGACCGGCGGGCTGACATCGGCAGGCTGGTGCAGGTCATTGACCAGGTGCGGATGGCGGACATGAAAAACTTTGCCATCGTGACCGAAGAGGCTGCGGGGCCCTGAGGCCCGCAAGGGCTGCAGCCGGGTCAACGCATAACCGGTATTACCATCCCAACAGCATCGTGAGTATCATCGGAGGCAGGCCTCGCCCGTCCGGAACGGCACACGCCGTACGCCGGTCTTGACAAACATCGTTTTTAACTGCATTATGATCAATAATTAATCATTGATAGTCAGTACCTGTCATAATGTCACCTGTTGGGAGAGTCCGGCGCATGAAATCAATCAGGGAAACGCTCACTACCATCAAGCAGATCAGGGGTTTTCAGACCGATGCCGAACTGGCCGCGGACATGGCCATATCGCTGCACACGATGCGCAGCTGGATACGCAACGAATCCATCACGCGGCAGCTCATCAGCTACTGCGCCGGCCATGTGATCAGCCTTGACGAGGCCCTGCTCGGCAGGCGCAGTTTCGACAAGGAGCGCTGCGCCCTGTGCGCCATGCGCCTGCAGTGCGACGAATACCGCCGCGCAACCAGCTCCGCCATGGTGGTGAACGAAGATATGTTCAGCCCGAAAACCATCGTTTTCAATACGCATCTGGCCGAGACCGTCTCGTGGCGGATGTTCCGGCAGGACGTGCTGAAAGCGCAGAGTTCCTTTGATCTTGAGGGCATCGACCGGATCGTGGTCGAGCTGCAGAATGCGAACATGGGGTGAATGGAGGTAGGGAGAGGGTCGCCCTTAAATAAGTAAATAAGTTTTTTGTAAAAAGATAGCGCCCGTCGAAAGTCACAGCAGGCCGCTGCGCCTCACCCATCTAAAGCATTTATTTTTTTCTGTATACAATTTTGAAGTGTCCGTCAAACCGGGGGGGCGGGGCAGTTTGACTCCATTCTTTGCCCCTTGCCAGCACTAATGTTAATGTATGTTGACAATGCTAACGTGCACTGACATGCCTCTGACCTGCCCCCGATGATGGTGCAGGTCAAGCTCTTGAGTTTCAGCATGCAGAAAGGTACAATGATGCTCTGAGCAGGTTGAGCATCATTGAAGAATACAACCATATACCACATTCAATTCAGCATGAGGCATGGCAATGGGAAAACCGATATCTGAAGATGAAATACGCAAACTGATGGACGACCAGATCTGGGGCACGCTGATCGGCATTGACGGGGAACAGCCCTATGCGGTGGAAACCTCTTTTGCCACCGATGAAAACTATCTGTACACGGGCTCAAAGCTTGATGGCCGCATGCACCGCTGCCTTGCCCGCAACCCGGCGGCGACCTTCAAGATCTGCGACGGCAATCACCGCGGCCATACTTATCGCGCGGCTATTGTTGAATCAAGCGCCGAGATACTGACCGGCCGGGATGAGCTTCTCTACTGCCTGAACATCATTTACACCAAGCTCGGCATGGGCACTGAGAAGCTTGAGGACACAGCCGATGCCTATGCCGCGGGCAAGGGCCCTCTGGCCCTCTATCGCCTGCCGCTACGCACGCTCGGGGGTATCCGCTCGGGGCGCTAAACGCACAGGGAGAATGGGGTCAAACCGGGGGAGGTTCAGCCTTAACTACGTTTTGTGCGCGCAAGATGGCGAGATGGACGCCTGGCGATGAGGCCGCGCACGTTCAGAATGTAATGACCTTGGCGGCCCCGGTCATGGCCTGCATAATTTCAAGGGCGTTGGAAATGGTGCCGATTGCCACCTCGCCGCGTATCTTGAAAAAATCAAGGCAGGTGCCGCAGATCAGGATCCGGTGCCCCTGTGCCGCAAGTCTTTCCAGCACGTCAAGCGCATAGGAGCCTTTCGTCGCCAGGCGCACGCCGTTGCTGATCAGGATGAGCGTACAGCGCGTGTTCGGCAGGGCAAGGGCCGCGTTCAGGAACCCGTTGGTCAGCACCTTGCCCAGGTCACGGTTTGAGCCGATATAGTCGGAGTCGAACAGGCAGGCGATCTCGCCGCTTCCGGGACCGGCCGTTGTTTCGCACGCCGGGCATTGCCCTTCGGCGGGCCGGGCGCCGGCCTGCCTGCTGATCACCACCCTGAATCCGGCGCCGTCAGGCTCAGCGTGCGCGGCGCAGCCCCGGGCCGCGGCAAGGCGCATGACGTTGTCGCGCGGGGTTTCGGAATCGACCAACACGATGATCTCGCCCGCGCCGGTTTCATCAATGGCTTTGCCGGCCAGCACCACCGGCTGGGGGCAGGCCAGCCCGCGGGTGTCTATTTGTTTTTTCTCCATGATGTTATCCCTTCCATTGATTGTCAGGCTGTTCAAAAATATCCGTACGCAAGGCGCGCAATTGCATGTTTTGCAGGGGCACGGCATGCCGTGCCCCTACCGTACGCCGGGGCAGATGGGTGCGTTTGAGGAGCCTGTTAATGCAGCATTTCCAGAAACGCGCTGATGCGCGTCCTCAACTGCCCCTCGTCAGCCTGCGAATAATCGGTCTCGATGCTCAGATAGCTTTTGCCTTTCTGTTTCTGCGCAAGCTCCCGGATGCGCCGGGTTTCGATGCTGTAGGTGTGGCAGGCCTGCAGCACGACATCTATTATCCCGTCAGCGGCGTATTCGTCAATAAGCCGCGACAGCAGCTCGCAACGGGCATCATTGGGACTCATGCAGGAGCAGGCCAGGCGGACATACTTCTGCGCGAGCGCGTCCCAGGGATCGATCGTCTCATCAACCGGGTATTCGCGGTCCTTGGCGCCTCCGCAGTTTTCGTAGCAGACGATGGTTCCGCCGCTTTTCTCGATGATGCGGATGATTTTTTCGGTTGCCCCACCGATCGGGCACCCGGTGATCAGTATGCGCGGCCTGCCGGCCGGCGCGCTTTTTTCTCCGCGTGCATAGGCGTCCTGCACCGCGTCGATCAGGGCGCGCAGCTGCGCATTGTGCCGCGGCCGGTCGAAGGCAAACCCTGAGCCGTGCAGCACGCGGTGCAGTTCAATGCCGGAGAGCGGCGGCGGGTCAAGCCGTGAAAGTCCGTAGAGCTCGCGGCACAGGCTGCGCTGGGCGTTGCGCTGCCTGATCTGTTCGCGCAGGGCGCTGTCGGTGATCACGACGCCGAACTGCCGTTCAAGCCGTTGCCTGAGCAGGAGGATCTCATGCTTCCAGTATGCGATATCCTCGGGCCGGTTGTTTGACTGGGGCAGGCGCATGACATGCACGGGCGCGATTTTTTCCAGCAGTTCGAACATTTTTTTCTTGCCGTCGCAGGTGGTTTCGCCCACGACCAGGTCGGAATAGAAAAAATAGGGGCAGGTGCCGGTAACCGCATAGCCGTAGCTCGACTTGATCAGGGGGCAGAGGTTGCGCGGCAGGTGTTTTTCCGCGTGGGCGATCGGCTCTTCGCTGGTGCCGCACAGCGAAACCGGCACGGCCCCCGCGGCGGCGATGAGCTCATAGGGCGCAAACAGGCAGTAGGCGCCGACGATCTTTGTTCCGCTTTCCTTCAGGCGCTGCAGCTCATTGACCGCATTGTCGCGGGTCCGCGCAAGCGCGCAGATCATTTCGTCAATTGTCGCCATGTGCACCCGCGTTTCCGCCCCAGCCGATCACGGCGCCGCCCAGCGCCCCCGCAAGCTGCGAGGCAGGGGAGATGAACAGGGGTTCTCCGATGCGCTCTTCCATCAGGGTGCGCAGCACGCTGCTGTGCGACAGGCCGCCGGTAAAAGCGATGGCGCCTTCGGCGGGGAGCCTGCCAAGCAGGGCCGCGGCACGGGAGGCGATCGAATCAAGCACGCCGCGGGCGATTGATTCGCGCGGCACGCCCCGGGCGAGCAGGCTGACGACCTCGGACTCGGCAAACACGGTGCACATGCTCGAGATCGCGGCAGGCTCGGCATGGGCGGCCAGGGCGTCGAACTGCCCGACCTCGGTTCCCAGGATGCGCGCCATCACCTCCATGAACCTGCCGGTTCCGGCGGCGCACTTGTCGTTCATGATGAAATCCGTGACAAGTCCGTTTTCATCAAGCCGGATGATTTTGCTGTCCTGACCGCCGATATCGATAACGGTCCTGATCCCGGCGTTGAGGCTGTGGGCGCCGCGGGCATGGCAGGTGATCTCGGTTACCGCCCGGTCGGCGAAATCGGCTGAAACGCGGCCGTAGCCGGTGGCGACGATGGCCTTGAGGCTGTCGCGTGAGGCCCCGCACCGGTCCAGGGCCATCCGCAGCGCCTGCCGGGATGACTCGGCCGGGCTCCACCCCGTCGGTATGATCACGCTTGCGGCAATGCCGCCGTTATAGACCACGCATTTTGTCGCTACTGATCCGATGTCGATGCCGATTGAGTGCATTGCCGTCCTTCCCGGTAGTCACACGATTTATTCCGTGTCATCTTTATTGTGAAGCCTGAAAAGCGACATTTCAATTTGATAAAATCAATTCCCGCAATCAGGCATATAGGTTTTATCTATGGCGGGCCGCGCAGGTATTTTCTTGACACGCGCGCGCTGTCGGGTCAAGATTGCCGGAGTCCTAGCCACGCAGGAACATGCCTGCATTCAAGGAGTGCGCTGTATGGAACCCATCGAACTCGTCAAGACCGTTGCAGCCGCGGGCTGAGCGGCTAAAATCTCTCCAGGGGACCTGGAGGACGTTTTGTCGGAATTCAGCGCGCTGCGCGACGACCGGCTCCTGACCGGAGCCGGCGACAACGAGGACGCGGCCGTGGTGCGCTTTCCCGCCGGGATGGCGCTCGTGCAGACGGTTGACTTTCTCACGCCGATTGTCAACAACCCCTACTGGTTCGGCCAGATCGCGGCGGCCAATTCCCTTTCCGATGTCTATGCCATGGGCGGCGAGCCCTACACGGCCATGAACATCGTCTGTTTCCCGATCAAGACGATGGAGAAGGAAATCCTGCGCCGGATCCTTGAAGGCGGGTTTGAAAAAATCAGGGAAGCAGGCGCGGTGCTTGCCGGCGGCCACAGCGTGAAGGACACCGAGCTCAAGTACGGCCTGTCTGTGACGGGCATCGTTGACCCGGCCTCATTTGCCTCCAACCGCGGCCTGCGTCCGGGCGATCAGCTGCTGCTCACGAAACCGGTCGGAACGGGCGTGCTTTCAACCGCGCTCAAGGGCGGGTTCGGCGACAGTGCGCACATCGAGGAACTGATCTTCAGATGGGCCGGCCGCCTCAACCGTGCGGGCGGTGAGGTGATACGCGCCCTGGGCCTGAAGGCCGCAACCGACGTGACCGGTTTCGGCCTCGGCGGCCATGTGCTTGAACTGGCAAAGGCCTCGGGCGTTGCCGTTGAACTGTGGCTCGACAAGATTCCCTGCATACCTGAAGCGATCGAGTTCGCCGGCATGGGCCTGCTGCCGGGAGGCAGCGCGGCGAACAGGAACTTCTGCAGCTCTCTGGTCAGCCTGCCCCGGGATGCGGATCCCGTCCGAATCGACCTTGCCTTCGACGCCCAGACATCAGGCGGGCTCGTGCTGGCCGTGCCTGAAGCGCAGCTTGCGAAGGCGCGCGGGATGCTGCTTGCCGCGGGCGACCTGGCCGAACATATCGGGCAGGTGATGGCCCGCGATCCTGCCCGGCCGTTTCTGAATATTATATAGCCGTTTTTTTTACGCGCGCGTCCGGCCGGTCTTCTCCTCAGCCGGGGGATGCGCGGCAGGAGCCCCGGGGTGCGCCTTCCGCGTGGAGCCCGCAGGAAGACGAGTCAGCCGGAGCGGTGATTGTACCGATCACCGCAGCCTTTGCTCCCGGATTGTGCATGCGTGCGGGTGGTCATTACCAAAAGCCTGTTCAATCAAGCTCATGTACTTTATCGATTGTCTGATGCTTGGGCCCTTGCGGTGGCCGCCTGGCGGGGAGGCATTGCAGCCATGCAAGGCTTTTTTCTGCCCCGTGTCAGATACCCGGCGTGTGCGTGACGTCGAAGTAGTGCATCTGGCTTTGCCGGCGGCCGCCCTCGGCTTCGCGCAGGAAGCGGGCGGCGTCCTCGGGCGGGGTCGGGTTTATGTAGAAGCCGGTGCCCCACTCAAAGC
>CAIRTM010000115.1 GCA_903881505.1 uncultured delta proteobacterium
AGTGTGCGTGATCACGGACGTGTGCCTGTGCGAGTACACCAGCCACGGCCACTGCGGCGTCGCGGAGGGCGGCAGCGTCCTGAACGACCCCACGCTGGAACTGCTTGCGCGCACGGCCGTGTCGCACGCCGCTGCCGGGGCCGACATGGTGGCCCCGTCCGACATGATGGACGGCCGCGTCGGCGCGATCCGGGACGCCCTTGACGGCGCGGGCTTCAGCGACAGGGCCATCATGGCCTATTCGGCCAAGTACTGCTCGGCCTTTTACGGGCCGTTCAGGGACGCTGCCGGCAGCGCGCCGCGGTTCGGCGACCGGCGCGGCTACCAGATGGACTGCCGCAACGGCCGCGAGGCCGAGCGCGAGGTGCTGCTGGACCTGGACGAGGGCGCCGACATTGTCATGGTCAAGCCGGCCCTGTCCTATCTTGACATCATCTACCGCGTGCGGCAGATCGCACCCGTGCCCGTGTGCGCCTATAACGTGAGCGGCGAGTATGCGATGGTCAAGGCGGCTGCGCGCCTGGGCGCCGGCGATGAGCGGCGGCTGGCCCTGGAGATACTGACGTCAATATTCAGGGCCGGCGCCGACATGGTGATCACCTACCATGCCCGCGAGCTGCTGAAAAACAATTGGCTGCAGGAGCAGGCAGTATGACGGCGGAGAAATCATCGGCACTCTATGCCAGGGCGCTGCAGCTGCTTCCCGGCGGGGTTGATTCGCCCGTGCGCGCCTTCCGCAGCGTGGGCGCAGAGCCCCTGTTCATGAAACGGGGCGCGGGGGCCCGCATTGTCGATGAGGACGATAACGAATATATCGATTACTGCATGTCCTGGGGCCCGCTGATCCTCGGGCATGCCGACCCGGACGTGGTAAGGGCCGTTCAGGCAACGGCCGCGCACGGGACCAGCTTCGGCACGCCGCACCGCTTTGAGGTTGAGCTGGCGGCGCTCATCACCGGGTCGTTCGCGGGTATTGAAAAAATCCGCTTTGTCAATTCCGGCACCGAGGCGGTCATGAGCGCTATACGCCTTGCGCGCGGTTTTACGGGCCGCGACAAGTTCATCAAGTTCGACGGCTGCTATCACGGCCATGCCGACCACCTGCTGGTGGCCGCAGGCTCGGGGCTGGCGACGCTGGGCACGCCTGATTCGGCCGGGGTGACGGCCGCCAATGCCGGCGACACCATCGTGCTGCCGTTCAATGACCTGGGCTGCGTTGAAGCGTGCCTGCGGCAGCACGCCGGGCAGGCGGCCGCCCTGATCATGGAGCCCGTGCCCTGCAATTACGGCCTGATCATGCCGTCAACAGACTATCTCCGCGGCGTGCGCGAGCTGTGCACGCGCCACGGCGTGCTGCTTATTTTCGACGAGGTGATAACCGGCTTCCGGCTCAGCGCGGGCGGCGCGCAAAAATATTTTGATGTCAGGGCCGACCTGACCACGCTCGGCAAGATCATCGGCGGGGGCCTGCCCGTCGGGGCCTACGGCGGAAGGGCCGATATCATGGCGCTGGTTGCGCCCGACGGGCCCGTGTACCAGGCCGGCACCCTGTCGGGCAATCCGCTGGCCATGGCGGCCGGGATTGCGACGCTCGCAAAACTGGTGCCGGGCGCGGCCTACGCTGAACTCAGAGGCAAGGCCGATTTTCTGCGCGACGCCTTGCGGCCCTGCCTGGACACGTACCGGGGCCGTTGCCTGTTCCAGCAGATCGGGTCGATATTCTCCTTCTGCTTTACGGATTTGGAACGGGTCTCCTGCGTCGATGATATACGCACAGGCGACATGCGGCGGTTTGCCCGCTTTCACCGCGCGATGCTCGAGCGCGGCGTGTACCTGGCCCCTTCGGGCTACGAGGTGGGATTTATTTCCACGGCGCACACTGAAGATGACCTGCTGCGCACGGCTGAAGCCGTGCAGCAGTCGCTTGCCGCCGTGCTGGGATGACAGGGCGAACAGGAACAGGAGTGCGGCGCAGCGCCTGCGCCTGCAGAGAGGCAGTCAGCAAGGATAACGACGATGGGACACAAAACAGCCGACATAGCCGTCATAGGCTTCAATCATAAAACCGCCCCGGTTGAAAAACGCGAATGCTTTTCAGTCGGCAGCGGG
>CAIRTM010000116.1 GCA_903881505.1 uncultured delta proteobacterium
GGATGGAAACCTGTACTGGAAGGGGCCTATTATTCCAAAAAGGAACAACAAGGTTTCTATTATAGAATAATATAACTGTCTTACTGAAAATAATTATTAAATTAAAAATTGAAATGTTTGTCTATCGCACAAAAACACGGGTCAGTCGAAACGTATCTGCGGCACTGCTTCCAGCAGGCTGCGCGTGTATGGGTGCGCTGGATTGCTGAACACCTGTGCCGTGTAACCGCGTTCGACAATTTTACCGCCGTGCATTACCAGAACATAGTCGGCCAGATAGTCGACCACCCCAAGATTGTGTGTAATAAAAAGATAGGTCAGATTGGACTCGCGCTGCAGATGCTGCAGCAGCTCAAGGATCTGGGCCTGTATGGAAACGTCGAGCGCGCTTGTGGCTTCATCGCACACGATCAGTTCAGGCTGCACGGCCAGCGCGCGCGCGATGCAGACACGCTGGCGCTGCCCGCCGGAAAACTCATGCGGATATCGGCTGATGCACTCCGGGCTGAGCCCGACGCGCTCAAGCAGGCCGGCCGTCATCTCAAGGCGCTCTTTGCGGGTGCGCCCGATCCCGTGCGTGAGCATGCCCTCGGCGACAATGTCCCCGATCAGCATGCGCGGATTCAGCGAAGCGTACGGATCCTGGAAAACAATCTGTATTTTCTTGCGCATTGTTTTGAGCTGCGTGCCGGGGCTGTCATAAATGCTGATGTTGTCGAACATGATGCTGCCGGCGGCCGGTTTCAGCAGCTGCACAAGGCACTTGCCGATCGTGGTTTTTCCGCAGCCGGACTCGCCCACCAGCGCCACGGTCTTTCCGGCGGGAATATCAAAATCAACCCCGTCAACCGCACTGAACCACTCTTTTTTGCGGGAGAAAAAACCGTGTCTGACCGGAAACCGCACGCACAGATTTCGGACCCGCAGTTTCACGTCCGCACCCGCTGATACGGGCGTTTCACTGCCCGGATGCCGGTGCGCGCGGCAGGGCACGGCCTCAAGCAGCAAACGCGTATAAGGATGGCGCGGGGACTTAAACAGGCCCGTAACGCTGTTGGTTTCAACAATGCGGCCCTTCTGCATTACCGCGACCCGATCAGCCTGCTCGAACACGATGCCCAGGTCGTGGGTGATAAAGAGAATCGCCATGGTGCGCTGCTGCTGCAATTCCCTGAGCAGGGCAAGGATCTGGGCCTGCACGGTCACGTCAAGCGCGGTCGTGGGTTCATCGGCGATCAGCAGGTCCGGATTGCAGCACAGGGCCATGGCGATCATGGCGCGCTGCTTCATGCCGCCGGAGAGCTGGTGAGGATAACTGTTAAAACGCTGCGCGGGTTCCGGGATATGCACCTGATCAAGCATGTCTATGGCGATCCGGCGGGCCCGGGCGCGGCTGACGCGCTGATGCGTACGGACAGACTCCATGATCTGGTTGCCGATGGTAAACACCGGATTCAGGCAGCTCATCGGTTCCTGAAAAATCATGGCGGCCTGGGCGCCGCGCACGGCGCGCATGCCGCTCTCGGGCAGCTCGAACAGCTCGCGGCCGTTCAGCCGGACCGAGCCGCCGGCATATTTTCCGGCCGGCTGCTGCACAAGGCGCATGATTGCCAGGGCCGTTACCGACTTGCCGCTGCCGGATTCGCCCACCAGCGCGAAGGTCTCGCCGCGGCCGATGCTGAAGCTCACGTCGTCGACCGCAGCGACGATGCCCTCGGAGGTCTGGAAGCTGACCTTCAATCCGTTGATTTCAAGTACCGGTGCGTTGGGGGTCATAATACCCTCCAGAGTTCAGGGTCTAAGATCCACGGTTCAAGGTCCACGGTCCACGGTTCATGGAGTTTTAACCTTGAACTGTTGAACATTCGGCCTTGAACTTTTATTCTATTCTTTCAGCCGCGGGTCAAGCGCGTCGCGCAGCGCGTCTCCGAACAGATTTGCCGGCAGGACCAGCGCGATCATGCCGATAAACGCTCCCGCCAGGTTCCACCATACCACCGGGGCGCGCGCCAGTTCAAGCCGCGCGTTGTTGATCATATTGCCCCATGATCCGGTATCAGGCCCCACACCGATGCCGATATAGCTCAAAATCGCCTCGGAGAGAACCAGGGAGCTGAAATTAAGCACTGCCGAAATGATGACGATATGCATGACATTGGGCAGCATATGCCGGTAGCAGATCACCGGTCGGGCAACGCCCAGCGCCTCGGCGGCGGCAATATACTCGAGTTCGCGCAGCTTGATCGACTCGGCCCTGATCAGGCGGCACAGGCCGGTCCAGGTCGTAATGCCCATGATGATGCACAGCTGTGTGAGCCCGCGCCCGAACAGCAGCATAAAGGCCACCATCAGCAGGACGCCCGGAATCGACATCAGCGTCGTATAGACATACTGCACCGCGTCATCGATCAGGCCGCCGAAATAACCGGCGACAATGCCGAACAGCAGGGCACAGGGAATGGCGATCAGCGACGTGAAGACGCCGAGTATGAGCGCGGTACGCACACCCTTCAGGGTGCTGTAGAACACATCATGGCCGACCTTGTCGGTTCCGAGAAGGTGGCGGCCGGGATAGCGCAGCGGCGGCGCCTCGCGCACGACGCTGCCATCCTCGTGCTGCACGCTTTCAAGGCCCAGCAGCGTGACGGCAAGCGGCGCCGAGTAGGTTTTCTCCTGGGCCGTGCGGACCGGGGTGCACAGGCGGTCAAGCAGGCTCAGCGGCAGGGCCTGATACAAAGGCATGCCCTCGGCGTTCAGGACCGCCCTGCCGGATTCATCGGCAAGCGGATCGCGCCACACGATACTGTCTAGTACGCCGATGCCTGCGTACAGGCACAGCACGGCAAACGAAACACGCGCCGCGCGGCTGCGGGAAAGCGCCCGCCGGGCCGAGGGCCAGTACGGCTGGCGCACGAGCCAGCGGCACAGGCCGAGCACGGCGGCCAGCAGCAGGAACACGACCATATTTTGCAGCACGATTGACAACATGGTTTCTTAAGCGATCAGCCTGCAGTAATCTCCCCGGAACGCGTACACGCCGCGTTCAGCCCAGCCGCACCCTGGGGTCGACCAGGGTGTAGCTTATATCGGTCAGCACGAGGCCGGCCACATTTAAAACAGCGCCGAGATATACCATCGCGCGCACCACGGCAAAATCCTGGCCGTTAATCGCCTCGAGCGTATAGCCGCCAAGGCCCGGTATGGCGAAAAACGCCTCCATCAGCAGGCTGCCGTAAAACAGAAACGGGATCGTCATGACGACTCCTGTCAAAATCGGTATCATGGCGTTCTTCAGCACATGTTTGAACAGCACCTGCGCCTCCGACAGTCCCTTGGCCCGTGCCGTGCGTATATAATCGTTGCCGATCACTTCCAGAAATATGATCCGGTAAAAACGCACTCCCGCCCCGATACCCGCAACAGCCCCGATGACAACGGGCAGCAGCACGAATTTGAACATGCCCGCGCCGGTATCAAAGCCCGAAATCGGCACCAGGCGCAGGCAGATCGAAAAAAGGTACTGGCCGCCGATGATGTAAAACAGCGCTGAAATCGACATGGTGACAACGCACAGCACAAGTGCCCAGCGGTCAAGGTAGGTTGCCCGGTAAAACGCCACGATGAGCGACAGTGTTATGTCCACCAGAAGCCCGAGAATAAACGTGGGCACGGCAATGGCAAGGCTCGGCGCAATGCGCAGCCTGATCTGGTCGCCGATCGAGGTGCCCGTGCGGTCGGCGTTGCCGAAATCAAACACGAACAGGCGCACCGACTTGGTAAAAAAAATCGTATCGGTCACGCGCGCCGCGCCGGCGGCCCCGGCGTTCCAGAACAGCGGAAGATGATAGCCGTTTTCCTGCTTCCAGTTTTCAATGGCCGCGCGGGTCACGTTTTTATCGCCCAGAATGGTGCGGGCCATATCGTCCGGTGAATTAACCACGAAAAAAAGGGCGAAAATAAGCACGTTCACCCCGATCAGGGTCGGTATCGCATAGAGCATGCGCTTGATAATATAGGCGGTCATGGCCTGTGCTCCCGTTTCCAGACCAGCACGGCGGCCGGCACGCAGGCAAGCAGCAAGACCAGCCCGGACAGCACAAGGGGCCAGATCAGCGGCCGGTTCCACTCCCGGCGCAGGCGCTCGCGCAGTTCTCCGTCGATGCGCTTGTATTTGAGCGTGTTGCGTCCCATCAGGTTCGGCTTGGCGTTATAATACCACTGGTGATAGAGGCTGTAACCAACGGGAAAATATCCGAAATGCAGCGGCGCGTCGTGCTGCAGCACTGCATGCATCTGTTTAATGAGCGCCAGGCGCTCGGGCGTATCGTCCATGGTTTCCATGCGCCGGAAGAGTTCATCATAGCGCTCGCTGACGTATCCGGTCGAATTCTCAACTCCCTGGCCGTGGCGGGCGTTGGGCCCGTAGAGCAGAAACAGAAAATTCTCCGGATCGGGATAATCGGCATTCCACCCCCAGTTGAAAAACTGGAAATTGCCGGAGTTGATCTTGTCCTGAAAGCGGTTGTAGTCGGTCGTATTGATGACAAGATTGATATTGAGCCTGCGGAACTGTTTGAGAATCCAGTTCAGGTACGGCGCATACGAAGATCCGGTCATCATGTTGTCGAAGCTGATGGTAAGCTGCCGGCCGTCAGGCCCGATGCCGTTGGGATATCCGGCTTCAGCCAGCAGCCTGCGGGCCTCTTCAATCGATTTCCTTACCGGGCGGCGCTGCCGCTCATCCCAGTCATACACATACGGGTTCACGCCCTCACGGCCCTCGAGATAGCCGAAAATCCCCGGCGGGACAAGGCCGTGCGCCGGGATGCCGCGGCCGTTGCTGAAAATGTCGAGGTCCTCCTCGATATCGATCGCGATACTGATCGCGCGGCGCAGTTTGCACTGTTTTTCATCCAGGCCGCCTACAACGCTGTCGCGCATGTTGAACCCGAAATACCAGACGCTTGCAGTCGCAGCGGTAATCAACCCGATACCCTGGTCCTGCAGCTGCTCCGTCAGGCCGACGCCCCGCTCGGTCATGGTGACGGCCTGGTCAAAGTTGTCGGACGTAATCCCGGATGTATCGTAATAGCCCTGCAAAAATTTGTTCCATGACGTAATGTACTCGGGCTCGAGCATGTATACGGCCCGGTCGATAAACGGCAGGGGCCTGCCGGCATCGCGCAAAAGCCCCAGACCGGCGTCACCGGGCTCGCCCTCTGCGGGATACGCCTCAAAACGGTAATTGGGGTTACGCGCCAGAACGATCTGCCGGTTGGGCTGATAGGACTCAATGTAATAGGCCCCGGTGCCGACCGGAAAACGGTCAAGCGTAATGCCGCGCTCGATCAGGGCGGCCTGGTCGTAAAAATCAAGCGCCTCCTGCGGCACGGGCGCAAAAAACGGCATGGCCAGCCAGTACTTGATCTGCGGATAGCGGCCCTTGATGATAATGCGGTACGTGTAGCGGTCGACCAGTTCCACGCCGGGGAATGCTATGCCGTCGTAGTCAATGCGGACGGGATTTTGCTTTTCATCCTCGTTTTGATTGTACAAAAGCCCGGCCGCCGCGCGCCGCGCGGCGCGTTCGGCCTGCAGCCGGCTCCGCAGGCCGGCGGCATAATCGTCAAGTCCCAGGATATACTTGGCCATGGTGCTCAGGATGGGGCAGTTCAGCCGGGGGTCGGCCATGCGCTTGAGCTGCAGCACATAGTCGGCCGCCATAAGCTCACGCGTTCCGGAGTGTTCAAAATCGCCCGCCTGCAAAAAACCCTTCACATCATCAGGCGCCAGATGATGGTAGCGCAGGGCCGCGCGCTCATCGCGAGCAAAACAGGGATGGGGCTGGTAGAGAATACCCGGCTTTATCGTGATCTCATAGACGGTGTGCACCGCACCGCCTATGATTCGCTCGCTGATGTTCGGCATGCGCGCTGCTGTCAGGGGCTCAAGCTCATAGGGCCGTTTCAAAAAATGAAACTGAAGGGGCGGCTCATACACCTGACAGACGAAGACGGCCTCATCTGTGCTGTAGGAGCGCACCGGGTCAAAATGCTTGGGCGGCGCCATGAACGTGTCATAATAATAATTGGCGCTCCGGTCTTCCGCGCGGTGGGGGTTATTGGGCGGGGAGCCGCAGGCGCCCGAGAGCATCACCGCGGCCAGCACGGCCGCGAATATTTTCACACTACACAATGCTGTCTGGCGGTGTGTGCCAATGCGCATATGCCGGCCCGGATACAAATCTGGAAAAAACCTGATCACTTCACAACTATCTGCCAGAAGCGTTCATAAAAAGGTAGCGGGCACGACGCGCGCGTACGGGGAAATGAGGCGTACTTTTTGTACGCCGGATTGACCAGGAATGAAGCGCAACGCAGCACCCCGACTTTGCATGACCGCATCAAAAAATATCGGCTGTAAAGATGAACAGCTCCGCGCCGGGCTCCTTCCAGGCATCGGGCCGCAGGCCGGCTTTCTGGCAGGTCTGGGCCAGAAAGGTCTCCCGGTCCCAGCCGAACTGAAGGGGCACCTGCGGCAGGAGCAGACCTGAGGCGCGCCCCATCCTGATCATCAGCCCGTGGCGGCCCACCTCGATACACGATGTGTCGGTAATTTTTTCGAACGGCGTCAGGACGGAAATTTCAATGTCCAGGTCATCGAGTTCGTCTGCCGCAAGGGGGATGAAACGCGGGTCCTGAAAGGCGGCCGACAGGGCCATCTCCTGCACGGCCTCGGCCAGCGGCAGCACAGCCTCGACATAGCCGATACAGCCGCGCAGCATACCACGGCGGTGCAGCGAAACAAATGCGCCGGACTTGCGGCGCAACGCTTGCGTGCCGGCGCTGACCGCCGGAAGGGGAACTCCCGTTGCCTGCGCGCGGATCGTGTCACGCGCAAGCTCACGCAGCGTCCTTTTTTCTTCAGCGCTGAGGCCTGAGTCAATTCCGGTTTTCGACTGCGCCATACCGTGTATACCCCTGTGATGCACATCGTCCGGCCGCCGAATATCTATAACGTATTCACCATCAACAGACAAGCATTTTCAGCCGTTGCCGAAAGACGCTTGGAAAAGCGGGGCTAAACCGTTATACTGCCTGAGGTTCAAATGCGTTAACCTTGCGGAGCATGCCGTGTTTCTACCCACGACCGCCGAAGAGATCAGGGACCTCGGATGGGACGCACCCGACATCATCATCGTCACGGGCGACACCTATATCGACAGCTCCTACATCGGCGCTGCCGTGATCGGCCGCGTGCTGGCAGACAGCGGATTCCGCGTCGGCATCATCGCCCAGCCGGACCTCGACGGTCCCGACGACATCATGCGCCTCGGCGAGCCGAGGCTGTGCTGGGGCGTGACCTCCGGCAGCGTTGACTCCATGGTTGCCAATTACACCGCGCTCAAAAAAAAACGCATGCAGGATGACCTGACCGCCGGAGAGCTGAACACGCGGCGCCCCGACCGCGCCCTGATCGCCTACAGCAACCTCGTCAGGCGCTACAGAACCGGAACGGCCCCGATCGTGCTGGGCGGCATCGAAGCCAGCCTGCGCCGCACAGCCCACTACGACTACTGGGACAACCGCATCCGGCGCTCGATACTGTTTGACGCACGCGCCGATGTGCTCGTGTACGGCATGGGCGAGCGTGCGATGCTTGCCATCGCCAGCCGTCTCAGCGCCGGAGAATCGACCGTCGGCATACCCGGCACCTGCCGTATCGGCCGCGATGTTCCTGAGGGTTTTTTAGCGTTGCCCTCATATGAAGAAGTCTGCCGCGATGACCGTGCGTTCGAACGGATGTTCACGCTGCTTGCGCTCAACAGCGAACATCCCTGCAGCCGGGGACTTGTGCAGCGCCACGCAGACCGCCTTCTGATTCACACCCCCCCTGCCCCGCCCCTGACGTCTGATGAGCTCGACCGCGTGTACAGCCTGCCCTACGAGCGCGCCGTGCATCCGTTCTATGCGAAGCAGGGAAAAGTCCGGGCCATGGACACGATCAGGTTTTCGATCACCTCGCACCGCGGCTGCTACGGCGGCTGCAATTTCTGTGCTATCGCTCTGCACCAGGGCCGCACGGTCGTTTCGCGCAGCCCGCAGTCAATCATCGACGAGGCGCGCCGCATCACGCGCCTTCCCGGATTCAACGGCTTTATCAGCGACGTTGGCGGACCCACTGCCAACATGTACGGCTTTGAATGCGCGCAAAAGCGCGAGCGAGGCCCCTGCGCCCGCAGGCGCTGCCTGTATCCGGCAGTCTGCAGCCGGCTTCGTCCCGACCATACTGCACAGGTACGGCTGCTGCGTACAATAAAAAAACTGCCGGGGGTCAAAAAGGTATTTGTCGCCTCAGGAATACGCTGCGACCTGGTGCTGGCAGACACGAAGGCCGGGCGGGCCTACCTTGCGGAAATCGTCGGTCACCACGTGTCCGGCCAGATGAAAATCGCGCCCGAACACTGCGTTGACAGGGTGCTGGCGGCGATGGGCAAGCCGGGATCCCGGCATCTCGTGCGCTTTCGGAGCATATTCAACGAACTCAATGACGCAGCAGGGAAAAGGCAGTTTCTCACCTACTACTTCATCGCCGCGCATCCGGGCTGCACGCTTGAGGACATGATGAAGCTGCGCGATTTTTCGGCCCGGGAGCTCAGGCACTTCCCTGAGCAGGTGCAGATTTTCACGCCGACCCCTTCAACGTTTTCAACCCTGATGTACTACACCGTCCGCGACCCGTTCAGCGGAAACCCCCTGTTCGTCGAGCGCGACATGCGCCGCAAGCAGCGGCAGAAAAACGCTCTCAAGCAGGCGGCACAGTCCGGCAGCCGCTCCCCCAAACGCCGCACCTCCACCCGCGGAAACCGGTAATGGAATGACACGCCGTGATGCGGGGCTGCGTACCCGGCTGCTCCTGCCCGCATCACGGACACACGTGCCTGGCATCGCCGCCGCCCCGGGTGCGTTTGCCGTGCATCGCAGCAACGCACGTTTTAAACCGCTCCATCGCGCTGCTGTGCAGCGTTGTGCGCAGCACGGGCACATAAAGCTTATGGGTTCCACAGGTACATGAAGCGCAGCGGCAAAATGCCGGCGGCATCGCCGCCGATAGCGAGCAGGTTGACCGATGAATGCGAATAAATATTATTTTTATAGCGGTTCGGCTGGTGATACATGACGACCCGCGCCCCGGGTTTCAAGCCGGCGCGGTTTTCAGCTTCATGAATGGCATCATCCAGATATCCGATTGCGTCTACCAGCCCGGCCTCATGCGCCTGCGCGGCTGTAAACACACGTCCGTCGGCCAGTCCGATAACCTGCTGCATGGTAAGCAGCTGGCGGCCGGAATGCACCACGTCAGTAAAGCGGCCGTGCAGTTCATCGAGGATAGACTGCATGATGGCGCGCTCCTGCGCAGTCATGCCCCTGAACGGCGACATGCTGTCCTTCAGGGCGGCCGACGTGATGGTTTCATCAACAACGCCGACTTTTTCCAACAGACCCTGCAGGTTGAATTTAAGGGCTATGACGCCGATGCTGCCGGTAACCGTGGTCGGGTGGGCATACACGCTGTCGGCGGCCATGGCGATATAATAGCCCCCTGAAGCGGCGATATCCATAAGACAGGCGACAACCGGCAGTGAACGGCGTTTCTTGAAATCAAGCAGTTCGCGGTAGATAATATCGCTGGCTGTCACGGTTCCGCCCGGGCTGTTGATACGCACAATGAGCGCCTTGATCCTGCCGTCGCCCTCGGCTTTTCTCAATATCTCCTTCAGCCGGGCCACATGGTCAGGCTGCGGGTTCACGAGTGAATCCCGGCTTACGTCCGAAATAACGCCATCGATGTCAATGAGCAGGATTTTATCCCTGCCTTTGCCCTGCAGCGTTTTTTCAACCAGCGGCAGCGTGCCCGTCACAAGCGGCACCGTAACGAAAGCGCAGCCCTGCGCAAACGCGAGCAGGGCGATCGCCGACAGCAGTGTCCGTGTTCGCATGGATGTCCTCCTTTTAATGCCGTAATGACGCTCTGCGCCGGCGGCCCGCCGGTCGAGCCCTGCCGGCATGACGCTTGTTGCTGAAGCGCTGCGCTCCGGTACAGTATATATCCACGGCATCAGGAGCTTCAATGAAAATATGGCCCTTCGAGAATCCGCGTGGATGCGGCGACTCACGGGCGTTTTTTCAGTAAAGATGCGGCCCAATCGGTTCGATACATATACTACAGCGAAACCGTACCATTCGACAGCCGGATGATGAGACACCATGGCACGCAGAACAACCGATAAGGAAACCCAGCAGATCATAGAGCAGGCCGCCCTGCTGGCTGAAAAACTGAAGGTCAAAAAAATACTGGTGGTGTGCGAATCGCTCAGCCTGTGGAAGGCGCTGCTGCCGCATTACGCCGATTTTCAGTTTATCATTGCGCTGTCGAACAAAAAACTGGCGGAAAGCATCACCGTGGAAACATTCCTGTGCGACTTCAACGGCATAACCCGCCGCGACCGCCTCGACTATATTCTGCGCGCGGCAATTGAGTCCGGAAAAGTCAAGAAGGCTGAGCGCATCCTGTGCCTGTTCAGCCTTTCCGGCCAGAAGCCGCTGGACACGATCCGCGTCCAGCGCATCCAGGAGTATTACGGCCCGATTTCACCGCACGACCTCAAGCGCATCAACAAAACCATCCCCGACGACCTGCTGCTGCTGCTGGTCAACCTTGCGATTGAAATCGGCCAGGAAGGCCGTGAAGGCCTTCCGGTCGGCACGATATTCGTCGTGGGCGATACGGAGAAAGTGCTGGAACTTTCGAAACCCATGATTTACAACCCGTTCAAAGGATACAGCCCGGAGGAAACCAACATTTTCGACGGCAAGGTTCAGGAAAGCGTCAAGGAACTGACCCTGATTGACGGCGCGTTCATTATCCGCGAGGACGGCGTGGTCCTTTCCGCCGGACGTTTTTTGCATGCCGGTGCGGGCAAATCGTCACCGATGCGGGGACTTGGCGCGCGGCACGCCGCGGCTCTGGCTATTTCACACCATACCAACTGTGTAGCGATAACCGTCTCCGAGTCAACCGGAACCGTGCGCATATTCAGCGGCGGCAAATCGGTGCGAACCATACGGGCATTCCGGCCCCCGGCCCACATACACAAGAAAAGCTGACTGCACACAGGCGCAGTGGATGCCACGGCGATGCGCCCCGGCCGGACCCGGACTCCATGAACAGTTTCAGCTTCCGCATGCCATGAAAACCATCATAATCCTCGGCGATGACATTTTTTTACCGGTGGTGCGCTACTATATCGCGGACCAGCACGATGTGCTGATCGTTGCGTCGCAGAGCGCCACGCTGTACAGCCTGCATGCCTTCAGGGAAATCAAGACGCGCTTCTGCAGGAACCTTTCCTCGCGCGAACTGTTTGAGAGCCTTGACCTTGACGAGACAACCCGGCTGGTTATCTGCTTTGCGCATAACGATACGCTGATACGCTGCCATGAAACCCTGCGCAAAGTGAATAAAGACGTTCCCGTGGTCATCATGGGCCTTAACCGCCAGGACTTCAGGGGCATTGACGCGCCCCACAACACGGCGCTTTTTTCAGTTGAGCATCTTGTCCATCAGCAGCTGGAGTCATTATGGTCGGCGATCGACAACCGCACCCGCCTTGAGCGGCTGCGGGCCCTTAATGATGCCTGTGAAAATATCCTGATCCTGATCCAGCACGACCCCGACCCCGATGCGCTTGCCAGCGGCCTGGCGCTGCGTGTTCTGCTCGGACGCAACAAACAGACAGCGCCGATTGCGACGTTCGGCGAAGTAACGCGCAGCGAAAACCAGAACATGATCAGGCTGCTGGATATTCCGGTCATGCAGATCACCGCCGGGGACCTGAAAAAATATTCAAAAATCGCCATGGTAGACGTTCAGCCGCCGTACTTTAAAAACAACCGGGTGACGGCGGACATCGTATTTGACCATCATCCGGTCAGCGAGCCCTACGACGCCGCATTCAAAGACATACGCCCGGGCTGCGGCTCAACCTCAGCCATCCTGGGGACCTACCTCATTGACGGCGACTTTAAAATCACCCAGCGCCTGGCAACGGCACTGACCTACGGCATCAAATCCGATACCCTGTCGCTTGAGCGCGATATCAGCGAAATCGACATCGAGGTCTTTACCACACTGTATCCGCTTGCGAACCTCAACATGATCCGCCAGATCGAAAACGCCATGCTCGCCTACCATGAAATAGGCGCATTCATCAAGGCGCTCAAGAACACGACCGTTGCCGACAAAATGCTGTTTGCCTGGCTCGGCCCGGTTGTCAGCGAAGATATCATTCCGCGTATTGCCGACTTCTGCCTGCATATCGTGGGATCGGAATGGGCCTTTGTGACCGGTGTACATGACGGAAAAGTGATCTGCAGCGTCCGCAACGTGGGCTATGTCAGGCACGCGGGGGAACTGGTACAGAGGGCGTTCGCAAGTCTGGGAAGCGCCGGCGGGCACCGGTCCATGGCAAAAGCCGTCATACCCCTGAAAACATTTAAAAAGTACTTCCGTATAAGGCGCATGGCAGACATAGAGCAGCAGGTCATTGGCTGCGTTCTCAATGCAGCCGAGGGCCAGATGCTGCCGGCAAAGCCTGATTTTTAAAAAATCATTACGGCCCCGCAAGCCATGCCGTCTTTTCAGACCCAGACCCGCTGCCGAGGTTCTGCCGCAGCACCGGCAGCACAATGCTCAGATCAGCATCGAGCTGCCACGGCGGATTGACGATCAGCATGCCGCAGCCGTTCAACCGCCCGGGAAGCAGCTCAGGCAATACGATCAGTTCGACTGACAGCATACGCGCAAAACCAGCCCGGCGGCAGTCGTCATAGAAAATCTCGACGGGACCGCGCTCCTTGATCGGAAACCACACAGCAAACACGCCGGTCGCAAAGCGCCGCACAGCTTCTGCAAGCCCGGCTGCCGCCAGCTCGAACTCATTTTCGACCTCAAAGGCCGGATCGATCAAAACCAGTCCCCGGCGCTCGCGCGGCGGCAGAAACGCCTTGAGCGCGCTGTAGGCGTCGAGATGGTGCACGCTTACCTGCCGGTCGCCGGCAAAGGTAGTGCGCAGCGTTGCAACATCCTCGGCATGGAGCTCCGAAAGCACCAGCCTGTCTCCGGGCCTCAAAAAATGCCGTGCAATCCAGGGCGACCCCGGATACCATCCGGGCTCCGTCTCGATATCCGGCCTGCAGCCGCACTGGCGCACGGCGCCCAGGTAGGGTTCGAAAAGTTCCGGCAGGCTGTGCGCCTTCATCAGGCTGCCGATCCCGCCGTGGAACTCCCCGGTTTTCAGGGCCTGTTCAGAGGCAAGGTTGTATTTTCCAATCCCGGCATGGGTGTCGAGCACGCACAGCGCGGAGTCCTTGCGCATCAGCCGGCGCAGCAGCAGCGTCAGCACAACATGCTTCACGACATCGCCGAAATTTCCTGCATGGTATATGTGCCGGTAATTCATAAACGATTCTGTCGGAAAAGGCTGCCAGCTGCCCGGTAATGCAGGTTATTTTTGAACGGCATGGCACTGCGTACGGTGCCGGCGATCAGTCGTTTCGCGAAGCTTTCCTGCTGCGGGGAAAACGTCCGCGCGCACCCGGCCGTGATGGCGCGGAGGCTACTGCTGCGCCAGGCGCACCCGGCCGTGATGGCCTGCCGAAGCCGGCATGAGAGCCGCCTGCAGTGCGCGGTCGTGCATAACCACCCGTTGTTCCGCCAAGGGGCTTTTGCCACCGGGAGCTGTCTCCCATGCCCGCTCCTGCCGTCGCGGCAGGCCGCGCCTGTCGTGCCGGATGCCGTTCTTTTTTCAATGCCGGCGCATTTCCCGTGCGCTCAGCCTCCCGGCCAGGCCGGCGCGGGTATGCGGGCTTCTTATCTGCCCATGCCCGCCTGGCAGGACGCGGTGCCGCGGCATCCTCGCGCTGATACGGACGTGCCGGCCGCGTTTTTAAACCGCCAGAACCACTGCGCGTCGCACAGCCTGCATCCGGCTTCGGCGCGCGTGTATAACCGGGCCGCGCGCCATCTTCCGCGGGCCGGCGCGGGTATGGGGGCTTCTTATCTGCCCATGCCCGCCTGGCAGGACGCGGTGCCGCGGCATCCTCGCGCTGATACGGACGTGCCGGCCGCGTTTTTAAACCGCCAGAAC
>CAIRTM010000117.1 GCA_903881505.1 uncultured delta proteobacterium
CTGGAGCAGGCAGAATCAGGCGATATCGGCTGGCGGCCCCTGCCTGTTGCGGCCGGCCTTGCGCCAGCCTTGAAAGAAACGGTGCTCTCAGGTTTCAGCGAGTATCTTTCCTGCGCTGAACCCCGTGAAGCGCTCGCGCGCTTTGACCTCTTCCGGATCATGTGCGCGCTTCGCGAGGGCCCGTTCGGCGTGCAGGCCCTGAACGGTCTCGTTGAAACGATTCTGGCCGCCGAAAGATTAATCGCGAGGGCCGGCCCCTGGTATCACGGCCGCCCGGTGATGATCAACCGCAACAATTATCAGCTGGGGCTTTTCAACGGCGATATCGGCATTGCCTTCATCCCGAAAAAAGACGACCCTCTTCGCGTATATTTTGCAAGCCTTGAAAAGGGCCTGCTCGAATTCAGCCCCGAACAGATCCCGCAGCACGAAACCGCCTATGCCACCACCGTTCACAAGGCCCAGGGCGCCGAGTTCGAGCGCGCCCTGCTGCTGCTGCCCGATCGCGCAAGCCCGCTTCTCACCCGCGAGCTTGTCTACACCGGCATCACCCGGGTGCGAGCGCGCATCGACGTGTGGGCCGACCCTGCCGTGCTGCGCTCTGCCATAATCAGCAGGATCGAGCGCAGCTCGGGGCTGCTCGACGCTTTGCGCTGACGACAGGCTGTCACCGCGGTTTAGCGCTCTTTGGGTTTGACAGGACAGCCTTTTTCATTTAGCTTCGAAAAAAATTAAAATTCTATACGGGAGGGGCTCAGCATGGACCTGCAGGTTCCAATTCCAGTTGAGAATATCGAACAGAAAATCTATCTCATCCGCGGGCAGAAGGTCATGCTCGACAGAGACCTTGCCCGGCTCTATGGTGTGGAAACCAGAACCCTCAATCAGGCGGTGCGGCGAAACAGCGGCAGATTTCCTCCGGATTTCATATTCATTTTGGATCGTGAAGAGATCATGAGGATATCACAAATTGTGATATCCTCTGAGATCAAGTTTTCAAAAAGCGTTCTGGCCTTCACTCAAGAAGGCATAGCCATGCTTTCAAGTGTCGTGCGCAGCAATCGGGCTGTTCAGGTAAACATTGCCATTATGCGGGCGTTTGTGAGGCTTCGGGGCATACTCAACGCCAGCCGGGAACTGGCCGGAAAACTGCAGGAGCTTGAAACCCGCATCGCGGGCCACGATGAAAGCATAGGACTTCTTTTCGACGCTATCCGGGCGTTGATGCGGGACGAGGAACGGCCCAAACGTAAGATCGGATTCACGGGCTAAAAAGCAACGACGCAGGGTGGACCCGGACAGCCCTCTCACCATTTTTTGTGACAGGCTTCCGTACGTCCGGGGTGTGAACCTTAGACTTTGGACCTTGGACTTCGCCTGTTTTCATTTAAATATCACTTTGACAATCCTTCTCTTTTTTGCAATAACCCATGCAGATTGTGCTCGATGTATAAGTCCGCTGAAATTTCAATAAACACACAAGTCAAATGCCGGGGGCTAAGGGGCGTTGTCTTTTCCCGAAAATTTATTGGAAGCATGGCCATGGAAGATTAAAAATTCGCGAGGGACCATGGATAACGACCGGATGTTCTTTACAGACAGTCTGCGGGCTTTTGTGGTGTTTCTGGTTGTGGTGCTGCACGGAGCGATCACGTACATGGTCTTCTCCCCGCCATGGTGGTACGTGAATGACCCCCGGACAAGCCCGTTCTTCGACGCTCTGGTCATCCTGATTGATGTGCCGATTATGCAGATCATGTTTTTTGCGGCGGGGTATTTTGCCTTCGGTTCACTGGCCAGACGTGGGCCGGCCAAATTTTTGAAGGACAAAGGTATCCGCATCGGGCTGCCCTGGGTGTTCGGGGTGCTGGTACTGACTCCGCCGGTCACCTATTTGGGTTATTTGTCCCGCCAGGTGCCGGTCACGCTGGCCCGGTTCTGGGCCCATGATTTTTGGGGGAGGAGTTTTAATCAGGCTGTCTACTGGTTTTTGGGGGTGCTGATGTTTCAGTTTGCGCTGATGGCCGCCCTGCATGCCGTCAGCGCACGGTTCAGGGGCTGGGAGAAAAAAGTGGCCCTGCCTTCGTGGCTGCTGTTTGCCGGTTTCTGGGCGGTGATGAGCGCCTGTTATCTGTTTATGAACCAGTTTTTCGAGATGGATTACTTTTGGAAAAGCCTGTATGTGTTACACGTGCAACCGGTGCGGGCGCCGCTGTACTGCGGCTATTTTATGCTGGGGGTGTGGGCCGGTCAAAAGGGCTGGTTCACCGCTACCGGCTATCGGCCCGGCTGGGGCTGGGTGGGCCTGCTTGTGCTGTCAGGGGCAGCATACCTGCGCTATCCCTTCATCATCCCCGTCTCAGGGAGCCTGTTAGTGTTTCAGGCCGTTAATGCGATGCTGTATAACCTGTACTGCCTGTCCGCTTTGATGGCCGGGGTGGCGATTTTTCAGCGCTGCGGCAACAGCAGCGGCCGCTTCTGGAGCAGCCAGGCCCGAAACTCATACGGGATTTACTACAGCCATCCCCTGTTCCTGTATCCGCTGACCTACCTGTTTATGTCGATAACCATGTCCGTGTACCTGAAAGCCCTGATTGTCATTATGCTGGGCTGGCTGCTCTCCTGGGGCTTCAGCGCGCTGGTGCTGACCAAAGTGCCGGGCCTGCGCCGCATGTTTTAACAAAAGGCAGGATCATACAAGGGGACTTATGTCTAAAAAATAAAACAGGTCTCAAAAAAAAGCGTACGAACGCGCACACGGGGTGATGGCAAACATGAACTCGGGCAAAAAAGCTCCGCGGGACTGCCGGATTATCGTCTTTTCCTGCGTGGCGGCATATATGGCTGTAATGCTCTTCGCTGAATTCCATTACGGCACCTATGGCCGCATTATTAAATCTCTGGGCATATTCCCAATTCCATATTTTATTGATCTGCAGGCTCTTCTGACCGGCCTTGATGCAGTGCGCAGCGGGCTTGACCCGTACTGCGCAGAAGCAAATGTCCGGCTGGCTTATGGTTCCTATAATTACCCTGCCATGTGGACATGGCTTTCGGTTCTGCCGTTTTTAAAAGTTGCAAACAGCTTTATACTGGGAGTTATTCTGCTGGTGGCGTTTTTTACCGCCCTGTATTTTTTCATCGGCAGAATCAGCCTTTTCGAGTCGATTGCCTATTGTTTCATTATTATCTCGCCGGCCGTTATGCTCGGCGTAGAACGGGGCAACTGCGACCTGATCGTTTTCCTGCTGCTGCTCGTACCGGTTTTCTGCCATTACTCACCAAACCTTCTGGCCGCATCGGTTCTTCTGGCCGGGATGCTCAAAATTTTTCCAATCAGCGCAATTATGGGGCTGGCGTACCACTTCAGAAACAGCAAAAAACAAACCGTGTTTTTATTTGTGACGGCAGTAATATTTTTTCTGGCCTATCTGTTTATCATGAAAGAAAATATTCTGACCGTGCACAGGACAACGCCGAAGCCGCACGTGGGCTTCTGCTTCGGCCTGGGCGTATTGCCAGCGCTCCTGCAGGATTGCTTTCCTGACGCACGCGATAAAATATGGCTGCCCTACCTTGCATCCCTGCCGGCAGGCGTTGTTTTGTTTTATTTCCTTGCGCGGAAAAATATCAGCGCGTTAAACTTCTCCTGCGGCAAATTCGGCATTGCACATATCATCGGCAGCGCAATTTTTATTACAGCCTGCATGATCGGCTACAACTGGGAATACCGGCTTGTGTTCCTCCTCCTTGCCATGCCGCAAACGCTTACATGGGCCCGGGCAAAAAATATGCTTCCGGCTGTTTCACTGGTGCTGACCATTGCGGTCATACAGCAAAGTTTCATCGAAATGCATCTGCCGGTTTTTTTTCATGAATTTCTTTTTAATCACTTTTCCATACCGTACTTTGTCATTAGCCAGTTTTTGGTGATGATACTGTTTTTTTATCATACGGCAATTGTGATTAATTTCAGCCTGCGGACTGTCGTTCATCGCTGAGCGGGGATAACAGGTGACAGGAAGGTTCAATGGGCCCTTACTAGAGCACATAACTCGTTGCGTTACAAACAACAGCAACTCCCGGTTTCTATCCGGAAATTGACGTGATGCCTTTGATGGGTTATGTTGCGGCATGCTGACGGATTAATTGCAGTGCACTGTTTCCCGCAAGGAGCCTCCGATGCCCAAAATCATGCTCAACGCCCCGGCGCCTGCCTTTACCCTGTCCGATTTCAACGGCCGCAGCGTTTCGCTCGCGGATTTTGCCGGCCGCGAAAACGTGCTGGTGGTCTTCAACCGGGGCTTTGCCTGACCGTTCTGCCGTCGGCACATGGCGCAGTTGCGCCGCGATTATCAGTGCTTCGCTGGACGTAATACCGAAATAATTGTTCTCGGCCCCGAGGGGGCGGATTCGTTCCGAAAGTACTGGAAAAAGGAGGGCTTCCCCTTTATCGGGCTGCCCGACCCCGAGCACAGCGTTCTAAAATTATACGGTCAGGAGGTAAAGCTGCTCAAACTGGGAAGGATGCCGGCCCAGATGCTGATCGACAAGGAAGGCTCGCTGCGCTATGTTCACTACGGGAACACCATGGCTGATATTCCGTCGAATGACGATATACTAAAGCTGATACAAAATCCGTGACAGGAACGCACCATCGGCACACAGTAAAGCGCGGCAGGCGCGCATGAGAAAGAACAGGGAGTACAGCAATGGATAGAAGACATTTCCTGATATCAGCCTGCGCTGTTCTGGCGGGAAGCCTGGCAGCGCTTTGCTCCGGCGGGTGCGCTGCTCCGCTCATCAGCCCTGCGATATCGGAGCAGACATCACAGGCCTGGCGATGCGGCAACTGCGGCCACCTGACCAGGTCTGAGCGCGATCTCACGGACACGCGCTGCCCCAGGTGCGGACGCAAGGGTTTCCTGCGGAGGATCACCGAGCAGGAGCTGCAGGACTGTCTGAAACAGTACAAAGCGTCCTGACATCAGGCAAACCGCGCGGTATGCGCCGGAATAAAGCCGGCGGCTGCGCTTGTTTCTGCCCGGAAAATTGGTAAACGGCCCTTGCTGGATCAGGTTGAGGCATGCAGACAGAACCCGCACATCAGAAAAACCTGCGCTCCTTTCTTGCCCGCCTGCGCTCGGGCTGCGACATGCTCGATGAAATAGCCCGGATATGCGCCGAGGCCTCAGTGCGGCACGGTGCGCTGTCGGTTATCGGCGCCGTGGACGGGGCCGCCTTCGGCTTTTATGACCAGCAGGCAAAAAAATACCTCCGCCTCACCCGGCCGGGCGCCTATGAAGTTATCGTCTGTACGGGCACTATCACCATGAAAGACGGCGCGCCGTTTGTACACGCCCACGTGCTGTTCGGCGATGCGGAGGGCTCGGCGTTCGGCGGCCACCTCATGTCGCCCACGATCGTTTTTGCCGCCGAGCTGCACGTGTCCGAGCTTGCCGGCCCGCCGCCTGTACGGCTGTTCGACGACATAACCGGCCTGTACCTCTGGGACCGCTAAAGCGCAACCCGCTTTGTAAAACCTGAGAATAAAGGGGACCGAAAGATCCGGGGATCACCCTGCTGATTTCAATGTACCTGCGATCTAAAAATTGGTATGGTGTCCCCGGATTTTGCAGGAGATTGCAAGGTTATGTCACTAGGGAAGCCGGGGAGATTACACCATGGATACAATGGTAGCCTGCTGCGGCGTCGACTGCGCAGCCTGCGACGCATACGTTGCCACCAGAACTGACGATGATAATCTGCGCCGCATAATCGCTGAGCGCTGGGCGCGGCAGCTCGATGTGCCGGTGGAGCCGGAGTATATCAACTGCAACGGCTGCCAGCAGATTGACGGACGGCACCTTGGGTATTGCGCCATATGCGGTATCCGCGCCTGCTGCCTGGAAAAGCATCATGAGACCTGCGCGGAATGTGCAGAGTATGTGTGCGCCCGCTTGCAGAGGGGCTTCGAGTTTTTGTCCGAAACCCTTGAAGGGGGGCCGCTGAGCGAGCTCGAGGCACACAAGACCCTGGATGCTTTGCGCTGCAGGCGATAGCAACGGGGAATAAATCAATAAAGGGGTAAGCGACCTTTACAGCCGCACGATTCCCCGTTCCTTTACATTCCATGCCTTAATACGAAGCAAAGCGGGTTGAAGCTGTGCAGTGTATCGAGGCAGGGTAAAATCCGTTGTCAAAGACATGAAAGATTAACATGAATGCATCGACCTTGATATGGGGAATGTTATTCGGATCAATAGGCTTGGGATTTTTTATATATGGCAAAAAGCAAAAAGCCGTCATTCCGCTTCTGAGCGGTATCGGGCTCATGGTATTCCCATATTTTATTTCAAGTGTGTACGCTATGATCATTTCAGGTATTATTTTGATAGCCCTGCCGTATTTTATCAGGTTATAGGCCGCAGAATCCGGGGATGGAGCATGAAAAAAATTTTTTTATCGGCCGTGATGATGCTCTGTATGTGCGCGGTGCCAAGGCCTGCGCCGTGCTGCACGACCTTCTGCCTTAAAAGTGGCGGGCAAGTAGTAGTCGGCAAGAACTTCGACCTCTTCACCGGTGAATGCGTCATCTTTGTCAACAAGCGCGGGGTCAGTAAAAAGGCCATGGTCGCCGCGCCGGACGACACGGCAAGGGCGGAGTGGACATCGCGCTACGGCAGCGTAACGTTCAACCCCGACCTCAGGGAGCGGCCCTTCAGCGGCATCAACGAGGCCGGCCTTGTTGTCAGCACCACCAGCCTGTACGAGACGGAGTACCCTGCGACCGCACCCCTCGGCGTGATCGACGAATTCCAGTGGGCGCAGTACCAGCTTGATAATTACAGCACAGTCAAGCAGGTGGTCGACAATGCCGGGAGCCTCAGGGTCCTGAAGATCGGGCATATAAGCAATCCGGCCCAGTACCTGGTGGCTGACGCAACCGGCGATTGCGCAGTGATTGAGTTCGTGCAGGGTCGGGCGGTCTGCTACCGGGGCGAAGGACTGCCCGTGGCCGCGATCACCGACAATACCTATCCTGATTCGCTTGCGTACTGGCAGACGGGTGTCAGGCCCTGGCGCAATTCCATGAGTTCGGTCGAGCGATTTAAAATTGCGGCAGCAATGCTGTCCGGCTACAGGCCCGACCCTTCCCGCACGCTGGTTGATGACGCCTTTGCCATTCTCAAGGCAGCAGCCCTCGGGGAGGTAACCGAGGTGGACGGGGAACCTGTCCGCTCGTTCATCGCCACCGAGTGGAGCATTGTCTACGACGCGGTCAAGGGGCAGGTCTATTTCCATACCTTTGCCGACAAAAACATCCGCCGGTTCATGCTGGCGGAGTTTGATTTTTCATGCACCGCGCCGGTCATGGCGCTCAATATCCAGGCCGACACACACGGCGATGCCGGCAGCGCCTTTACTCCATATACCCGGGAGATCAACCTCGAGCTGCTCAAAAAAGCCGTCCGAAACAAGAACCGCTACACCGGTCTTGATGCCGCCGAGGTTGAAAGGCTTGCGGGCTATCCCGAGAGTACGATTTGCACACAGGAGCGTGCTGCCGGGGAAGGCAGGCCGGGACCGGCCCAACGTGTTTTATGTGCTGATAATTTCTAAAATCCTGCTGCAATAAAATCCCCCGCTTTGCGACTAACTGTTCGCACGGAACCCCGTCCAAAATTCGCCGCAATATAACTTGACATTTGTTGCTTTAAAGCTACAATAAAACGGAGGGTGCAAACATAGAAGTTCTCGAATATCTAACCGAAGAAGGGGACAACCCTTTTCATACCTGGCTCAATGCACTCAAAGATCGGATCGCGCGTGCGCGGATCCGGGTCCGCTTAAACCGCGTCAGGCTTGGCAATTTCGGCGACTGCAAACCGGTCGGAAAAGGCGTGGTTGAACTACGGGTGGATTACGGCCCCGGATACCGGGTGTATTACGGGAGATCGGAGGCGTCAATAGTGATTTTACTGTGCGGCGGTTCCAAAAAATCTCAGCACAAAGATATTCAGCTGGCCCGGGCATATTGGGCCGATTTTCAACGGAGAGTGCAATGACCAGGGTAGCGGAAAAATATGAGAAAAATCTCAAAGAAGATCTTCGGGATCCCTTTGAGGCCGCGGAGTATTTGAATGCCGCCCTGGAAGACGGCTCGCCGGGAGTCTTTTTACTGGCGTTAAAAGACGTTGCACAGGCAAAGGGCATTGCTGAGATAGCCCGTAAAACAAACCTCAACCGTGAAAATCTGTATCGAATCCTCTCAAAACGGGGCAATCCGCAATTGAAAAGCCTGAGTTCGGTTCTGCACAGTGTTGGCCTGAAACTGTCCGTCGAAGTGGAACAACACATTTAAAAATTAAGCAGGAAATTACTCCGGACTGAAATAAAATCCCCCGCTTTGCGACTAAAACAGCGTTGCGTAATCATTTAAAGCGGAGGATGCATGAAAAATACAGAAGACACCACCCTCACAACTGACACTCTGAAAGAAAAGCGGCCGGGTTCCGGCGGGTATCGCGGGCTGCGCACCTTCCAGCTTGCAACGATCATCTATGACGCCACGGTTTCCTTCTGCAGCCGGTTCGTTGACCGGGATACGCGCACGCATGACCGGATGGTGCAGGCAGGCCGCAGCGGCCGGCAGCATATCGCCGCCGCCGGCCGCGCCGGCGCGGCCGAAAGCGCAACAGCCGTGCATATGATCAGGGAGGCCCGCAACAGCCTTGATGAACTGCTGCTGGACTATGAAGACTTCCTCAGGCAGCGCAAGGTGCGCGCATGGTCCAGGGACGACAGCGAAGCGCAGGCCGTTCGCACGGTTGCGCGAGAAAGCGAGCGCTCCGCGCCGCTGCAGGCCGCGGCCTATGCTGCCTGGCTTGAGCACAAAGATCCGGCCATTGCCGCAAACGCTCTTGTCAGCCTGCTGCACCAGGCTGATTATCTGCTTGCCCGGCAGGCGGCCGCGCTGGAGAGGGGCCCGATCAAGCAGGACGGCTGCAGTGAACAGGGCGCCGAAGGCCGCGGTGCCGAACAACAGGTCATCCAGCATCCGACGAAACCGCCGGATACAAAAGAAGCCCCGGCCTGCGCGCTGTGCGGCAGGCCCATGGCCCTGAGAACCGCCCGCACGGGCAGAAGCGAGGGCCGCTCCTTCTGGGGCTGCACGGGGTATCCGGAATGCAAGGGCACAGCGCCGGGCAAAAAAACGCCCGAAAAAATCCTTGACGATACGGCCTCCTTGGATAAGCATAGGCGATGACGTCAATGTCGCGGTAAAAAACGGCACCCTGATCGTCACGCCAGCCCGGAAGATACGAAAAAAATATAATCTTTCGGATCTGGTGGTCAAAATTCCCGCAGGCCGCACGGCCGAACCGATCGATTGGGGTCATCCGGCCGGCAAAGAGGTCTGGTAAATGGCGGCCTATATTCCACGGCAGGGAGATTTAATAACGATCAGCTTTGATCCGCAGGCCGGCCACGAGCAAAAAGATCGCCGCCCCGCGCTGGTGGTGAGCAAGGATCTGTTCAACAGCAGCACGGGCATGGCCATTATATGTCCGATTACAAACACGGACCGCGGCTACCCCTTTCACGTGCCTGTTCCGGAATCAAGCAAACTGAACGGTTTCGTCATGGTTGAACAGGTGAAATCAGTCGATTTTCATGCCCGCAGCGTTAAGCCTATCGAACCGCGGAATGAACAGCTTCTTTCCGAAGTGCTGTCCATACTGGATGCCTGCATATACTAAATGGACAGGCGGAGCAGGCATGCGACGGGCGCAGCCTACAGCGTGTTCAAGTGCAGGACGCGCGCGCCTTCGAACCCGTTGAACCTGGTGGACGAGGCGATGCTGTAGGCGCCGATGTTGTTCGTGACGAGCAAATCGCCGATGCGCAGATTGCCCGGCAGGGATTCGGCGGTTGAGATCTTGTCGAAGCTGTCGCAGGTGGGGCCGACCACGGCGCAGACCTCCTGCCTGCCTGTTCGCAGCGCGCGGAAGTTCGGGATCCAGTGATCGTAGACCACGCCCGAGAAGCTGTGGTACACGCCGTCGTTGATGTGGTAGAACAGCTTGCCGTCGCGGCGCGCTGTGCCGATGATCTCCGAGATAAGCACCGCGGCCGTGGCCGCCATGAAGCGGCCGGGCTCGGCGATCAGCTCGGTATCTTTCGGGAACAGGCGCCTGCATTCAGCCGTGATGATGCGCGCGAGCTTTTCAAATCGCGGTGAGTCGCTCTCATAGGGCACGGGAAAGCCGCCGCCGATATCGACGATCTTCAGGGGGTAGCCCAGCCGGCGGGCCTCGGCATACACTTCCGCGGTGATCTGCAGGGCCGAGGTATAGTTTTCAAAATTGGTGCACTGGCTGCCCACGTGAAAGCTCAGGCCTTCGACCTCGAGGCCCGCGTCATGCGCCTGCCGGATGAGGGCCAGCGCGTCGCCCGGCTCGGCGCCGAATTTCGAACTCATTTCCACCTGCGATCCGAAATCAGGCACCTTCAGGCGCAGGATCAGCCCGGCGGTGTCGCAGTGCCGGGCGATCTTGCCCACTTCATCGGTATTGTCGAAGGTCATCAGCGGGCGGTACTTCCTGATTTTGCGGAGCGTCTGGTGATCCTTGATGGTGTTGGAGAAAATAATCTTGTCCCAGATGTAGAAGTGCTTCTCCTGCGGGTTGAAATGCCGCAGATAGGTGTAGACCTGCATGAACTCGTTGTAGGATGCCACGTCAAAGCTTGCGCCTTCGTCAAACAGGGTGCGCACGATCTCGGGGTTGGAATTGGCCTTCACAGCGTAGTAGGCCTGAACGCCGGGCAGGCGCTTTTTGAACAGCCGGTAATTGCGCCGGATGATGTCGTGGTCGATGATAAACAGCGGCGTGCCGTGCCGGGCTGCCAGTTCTTTAAGCCGGGATGCGGAAAGCTTCATATCTAAAGTGCCTTCATCAGGCCGCTGAGTTTTTTGATTTCGCTGTTGTTCTTCAGATAGGACTCGATCAGCTTCCGGCGCAGCTCGCTCCCGCGGTCATAGAGGCGCTTGAGCTTTTTCGGCTTCGCGGTCTGCAAAGTATAGGCTGTCAGTATAGGCAGGGCCAGCGTGACGTCGACATAGGCCGTGACGGTCTCCTCGAGCTTGGTCGGGTCGATCTTGCCCCAGCTGGCAGCTTCCGATGGCGGCGCCCCCGAGAGGCCGCCCGTGTCGGGCCGCGCGTCGGTGATGTTGATGTCGTAGTCCTGCCCGACCTCGGGGATCATCAGCACTTCCTGTATCTGCGGCTCGGTCTGGAGCATAAAGTTCTTGGGGCTGCCGCCGCCGATCAGGATGACGCCGGTCTTGCCCTTTTCATAACGCTTGGCATTGAGCACGATGGCGGTTGAGTCGTGCACGTCGAGGCTGGGATTGATCTTCAGTTTGAACCTGTCACCCAGGCCCTGGGCCTCGGCCAGCAGTTCAAGGCCGGCCACGTTCATGCCGATGGTCGAGTCGCCCGGCGAAGAGGTGAACACCGGGATGCCGTTGCGATAGGCTGCCGCGAGTACGCTCACCTGGCCGAGCTTGTGTTTTTTCTCCAGGTCGCTCAGGATACGGCCAAGCAGGTAGTAGCACTCCCGCGTGCCCATCTCTTTCTGGAACTCAGGCCGCAGCAGCATTTCGCGCAGACGCCGGTCGGTTTCCATGAGCACGTCTTCATAGTCGAACAGGATGTCGTAGATGCGGGTTACGCCTTTTTCCCGAAGGTCGGCGTCATCAACGCTGTGGCTGCCGCGGTACATGGGCAGGTTCAGGGCGTAGTGAATGTCGTGGTACATGTTGGCGCCGGTCGCCACGATCCAGTCCACGAACCCGTGGTTCATCAGCGGCACGATGGCCGAGGGCCCGAGTCCCGCGGGCGTCAGCGCGCCGGCAAGGCTCAGGCCGATCGTAACGTCGGGTGCCGAGTAGCGGTCGCGCATGAGCTGACAGGCCGCGCGGATGCGTCCGCCGTTATAGGCATCCAGGTTGTCGATCAAATCGACAATCGAGCTTTTTTTGTGCAGCGCAGCCGGGAGAATCCGCTTGCCGGAGAGATATCTGCTTTTGCCGGGGCATTGTTTGTGCGCGTGTGTTTTTTTCTGCATTGCATGTTCCTTTCACAATCGATTACCGTGCCCTTGTTCCTGCATCCGGGCAGTATTGCCATGGGATTTCGCACGACCGGCAACACTATCATATTCCCGGCTGACAGTCCACACTTGATGAACACACGGCCTGCGGCGCACGCCCGGTCTGAAAAAAAAGAAAAGTACCTGCGGTTTATGCCGATACAAAAATAGCGAGCAATAACAGGCGGATTGACAAGCGGGGGAGCCGGTGGTATGGTTTCTTGATTAAAAAACAGGCGGTTTTTACATGTATTCGGGGCAGCAGGCCGTTGGACCCGATGAAGCCTGCCCGCCGCAGAAAACAGCCTGCACACTGCCGCAGCGAAATTTCTTGGCATGCCTGTGGCGCACAATTAAATAATGTACGCAGCCGGATCAATGATTATTTCATGCCCGCATTGCAGGAAGCGCTACAATATTCCTGAAGACCTCATGCAGAAAATCAGCGAGAAAGCTGTTTTTGCATGCCCGGCCTGCAAGGGCAGCATTCATGTCAGCCTTACCGTGCAGGCTGCTGCAGTATCGCCAAGAGCGGCGCAGCCGCCTGAACCGGTGCCGGCGCCTTCTCCTGGGCCCGCTGCGTCCAAAGGCGGGGCCTTGAAAGAGCAGTTTGCCCGATGCCTGGAATCCCTGCCGTCCATGCCGCAGGCGCTTGAGCAGGTCCGCGGGCTTATTGCCGACCGCAAAATGCGTCCTGCCGACATTGCGCACATCCTTGAACAGGACCCCTCCGTTGCGGCACCCGTTCTCAGGATGGCCAGCATGTCGCTGTACGGGGATACGCAATCTGTCGGCTCGATTCAGCAGGCTGTCGGCATCCTGGGAATGAAAACCCTGGGCGAGTACGTAACGCTGGCCTGCGCTTCCGGGCCGCTGGGCAGGGAGCTGAAGGGATACGGGCTGCAGGCGGGCGACCTGTGGAGGCATTCGCTTGCGGTGGCCTATTGCGCCCGGGCCCTGGCCGCGCGCACATCCCCCAGCCTGGCCGAGGAGGCTTTTTCAGCCGGGCTCTTTCATGACTGCGGTAAATTGATCCTTGACAGCTGCGTGGAAGAGCACAAGGATGCGTTTTTAGCTTTCGCGCGCGAGGAGAAAAAATCGTTTCTTGATGCCGAGCGCGAGATCCTCGGCTTTGACCATCCGCAGGTCGCGGCCGACGTATGCGTTAAATGGCACATACCAAAAAAACAGGTCGTGGCCATCGCGCTGCACCATACCCCGACGCGTTTCGTGCAGAACGAGCTGGCGGCCATCATTCACGCGGCCGACGCGACCTCGATGATGAGCGGTATCGGCTCGGGCATCGACGGGATGCTGTATGCCATCGACGACAAGGCCATGGAGTTTCTGAGCCTTGACGGCGACAGTATCGGCGTGCTGATGGCTGATGCGGCCGGTTATGTAAAACGCATGATGGCATGCTTCTAACCCCCTGACGGGATGCCCCGCCGTGTTATTCTCAGGCAGCATGAAAGGGTGAACAACGGCATATGGATTTTTCCTTTACCCGGGCGCAGGTTCTGGCCCGCGACATGGCGCGATCGTTTGCGCAGGCCGAGCTTGCGCCGTATGCGCAGCAGTGGGACGAGCAGGCCCGCTTCCCCGCCGAGGCCATTGCCAAAATGGGCCCGCTCGGGTTCATGGGCATGTGCATTCCGCGCGAGTACGGCGGCAGCGCTCTTGACGGCGTCAGCTACGTGCTCGTGATTGAAGAGCTCGCCAGCGTCTGCGCGTCCACGGCCATCATCGTGAGCGTGCACAACTCGGTTGGTGCCTACCCGATTTATCTGATGGGCAGCGATGAGCAGAAGACGAAGTATCTGCCGGACCTGGCAACCGGCAGAAAGCTGGGCGCGTTCGCCCTGACCGAGCCCAATGTGGGCTCAGATCCGGCCTCGATTGAAACTAGCGCGCGCTCCGACGGCGGCTTTTTTATCCTCAACGGCACCAAGACATTTATCACCAGCGCGGGCACATCCGACACGGTCATCGTCATGGCAAGCACCGACCGCGCACAACGCGGCCGGGGCATATCCGCCTTTATTGTCGAGAAGTCTTTTCCCGGCATTACGGTCGGAACCCATGAAAACAAGCTGGGCATACGCGCATCGGATACCTGCGAGCTGATTTTCGAAAACTGCCGCGTGCCGCGCGCCAACCTGCTGGGCCCCGAGGGAGCGGGCCTGCGGGCGGCCCTGAACGCGCTCGGCTTCGGCCGGGTCGGCGTTGCCGCGCAGGCGATCGGCGTGGCGCGCTGCGCCATGGAAGCCGCCGTGCATTACAGCCGCGAGCGCAATCAGTTCGGCAAGCCGATCGGCTCCTTTCAGGCCATTCAGTGGATGATCGCCGACATGGCGACCGAAATCGAGGCCGCACGCCTGCTGACCCTGCGCGCGGCGAAGCTCAAGGACGAGGGCCGGCCCTTTGCCACGGAAGGGTCCATGGCCAAGCTGTTCGCCTCGGAAACAGCCATGCGCACCGCCACCAAAGCTGTGCAGATCCACGGAGGCTACGGCTGCATGAAGGACTATGTGGTCGAGCGCTGCTTCCGCGATGCCAAGGTGATTGAAATTTACGAAGGAACCTCTGAGATACAACGCCTGATAATTTCCGGAAGCGTAATAAAAAAATAACTACCGCTGCCTGCACAGACAGCGCGCACGGATTCATCCATGGCCCCACTTTCCATTATCGTCACCGTGAAGCAGGTGCCCGACACCAACGAGGTCCGCATTGATCCGAAGACAAATTCGCTCATGCGCGAAGGCATCCCCAGCATCCTGAATCCCGAAGACGCCAACGCCGTTGAAGCGGCCCTGCGCCTGCGCGATGAGCACGGCGGCAGCGTGACCGCGATCACCATGGGCCCGCCCCAGGCTGAAGCGGTGCTCGAGGAGGTCCTGTGCCTGGGCGTTGACCGGGCCGTGCTTTTGAGCGACCGGGCCTTTGCCGGATCGGACACCCTGCTGACCGCGTTCACGCTTTCGCGCGCTGTGCTGAAGATGAAAAAATTCGACCTGATCCTGTGCGGCCGCCAGGCGATCGACGGCGACACCGCCCAGGTCGGCCCGCAGCTGGCGGCTTTTCTGGGCATACCGCAGGTAACCTATGCCGAGGAGATCGTTTTTTCGGAGGGCCTGTTCCGTATCCAGCGCGGGCTTGAGCACACCCGCGAACTGGTCGCTGCCCGGCCGCCGCTGCTGGTGACCGTCAGCGCATCGGGCCCGGTCCCTCGCCACGGCTCCCTGTACGCGCTTGCCGCAGCCTGCAGCGGCGAGCATATCAAGCGCTGGGGCGCCAGGGAACTGGCCCTGCCGCCCTCGATGCTGGGGCTGAGCGCTTCGCCCACGGCGGTCAAAAAAATTTTTGAACCCGACCGCAGCGTCAAGGGCGAAGCCTTCGAGGGCAGTGAAAAAGAAATGGCCGCACAGCTGATCGTGCGTTTGCGCGAGACCGGCTGCCTGTAGGCCCGCACCCTCCGGGTGTTGCAAAAACACCCGCACGACGCAAAAGTCATGTGCAGGGGCACGGCATGCCGTGCCCCTGCCCGGACACTTCATCTATACGTTGAAAGCTTGATTGGAATAACGGAATAGAAATGATCACACTGCTACCCGAGAAATGTATAGCCTGTTCGCTGTGCGTGAAGGCCTGCCTTTTCAGCGGCATCAGGCTCGACGGCAAGGTTCCCGTTCTGACCGAATACTGCACCGGCTGCGGTGCCTGCGTTGAGGTCTGCCGTGCCGGCGCGATTGTCTCCGAAGGCAAGCCCGCTCCGCCGCCGGATCTTGGCTCCTGGCGCGGCATCTGGGTCATCGCCGAGCAGCAGGACGCCGGCGTGCATCCCGTAACGTTTGAGCTGCTGGGCAAGGCCCGTGAACTGGCGCAGGCGCGCGGCTGCCGCGTGGCGGCCGTGCTGGCCGGCAGCGGCATAAGCACAAGCGTACAGGCCCTGATACAGGGCGGGGCTGATGCAGTCTACGTGGCGGAAGCGCCGTTTCTGTATCCGTACCGCACCCGGCCGCATGAGCGCGTCATCGCCGCCCTGATCGAACAGCACAAACCCGAGATCGTGCTGGTCGGCGCGACCTGCATGGGCCGCGACCTGGCGCCCCGGCTGGCAAACCGCTTCAAGACCGGACTGACCGCCGACTGCACCGGCCTTGTGATCGATTCGCAGGACGGCTGCCTGCTGCAGACCC
>CAIRTM010000118.1 GCA_903881505.1 uncultured delta proteobacterium
CATGGTGTGCGGCGCCCGGGCCGCATGTGAGTCTATGACCGGCACGGCGTTCGTGTCACGGTGGATGTGAATGCATCGGCGGTTTGACTGTACGCAGCCTGCATCCCGGATCGGATGCGGGCGCGGCACCAGCCTGCCCTGACCTGCTCAAAAAAAATCAGGGCGGTATCTTCACCCGGTCAGCCCAAGCGCCCGCGCTTTCAGCATCATTGAATTGATCCTGCCGTCATTGTGCCGGGGAATAGCCGCGCACCATTCAATCGCGGCCGGGGCAATGTCGGCCGAGAGCATGCGGCCGACATGGTCAATAATCGCGGCCTCAAGCCCGGCGCCGGGCTCGCATCCGGGTGCTGCTACGACAAAGGCGCGTATATGCTTGGATCTGTCGCGCGAAGCGGTCCTGATAACAGCGGCATCGGCTACAGCCGGGTGCCTGCGAACCGCCAGCTCGATTTCGCTGATGTTGATTTTGCCGGCCGACGTTATGACCGCATCATCAGAGCGGCCCTGATAAAAATAGTACCCGTCATGGTCCATGAAGGCCGTATCGCCGGTCATGAACCATGGCCTTCCGCACATGGTGTGCATCTCAAGCGGCCCTTTGCCCCAGACAGACCGGGCCATGGCCGGCCAGCCCGGCTCGAGCGCCAGCCGGCCCATCTCAAAATACGGAGCGCTCCTGCCGGCATCATCGAGCACGGCAGCCGAAATGCCCGGGCAGGGTTTGCCGAGGTACCCCGGCTTGATCGGCACACCGGGCAGGTTGGCGATGGTGATCATGCCGGTTTCAGCCGACCACCAGGTATCATACACCGGCAGCTTCACAAGGGACATAATCGCATACAGCATTTCAGGCGTAAGCGGTTCAAGCACGCTCAGCAGATGGCGCAAGCTGCCGCAATCAAATTTCCGAATGCATTCCGGACCGGCATCCGCCATGAGCCTGTACATTGCCGGTGTCGTGTAGAGCACCGTCGCCCTGCTGCGCTCGATTGCCTGGCAGAGCTCATCAGCAGTATCAGGCGCGTCACATACAACGCTTGCTGCCCCGCACAGCCAGGGCGCGAATGCGCTGTAGACGATGTTCATGAACCAGCCCGGCCTGCCGAGCGTGAACACGACATCATCGTCCCTGACGTCGAGCACCCAGCGCGCGGTCATGAGATAGCCCCTCATGGCGTCGTGCACATGTACAAGCCCGACCGGGGAACCGTCCGGGCCCGAGGTGTAGACAATCAGGAACGGATCATCAGGGGCGCACCAGACCGGTTCAAAGCAGGGTGACGCCGCATTCATCTCCCGGTTCCAGGACCGGCAGCGCGGCCCGGATACGGGCCCGTCACCGGTGACGATGATATGCTCAAGGCCGGGAAGCGCATCCGTCTGTATGCGGCCGAGACGCTGGGCGTCAGTGACAACGGCCTTTGGCAGGGCATCCTGCATCCGCCGGGTAACCGCACCGGCCATGTAATCGCCGTAGAGCGGAACGATGATCGCGCCCGCTTTGGCGCACCCGGCCATGGCGATATAGAGCTCGGGAACGGCGGGGAGCAACAGGCTCACGCGGTCCGCTTTTTTTATGCCGAGGCTCACCAGCATATTGGCAAACCGGCTGGACAGGTCGCGCATCCGGCTATAGGTATACACCATGCTTCCAGGCTGTTGAGGACAGATTATGCAGGGCTTTCCGGCCCGGCGGGAATCGTCCGCATGGCGGTCAACGGCCTCATGCGCGATATTGATCTTTCCGGTTGCATGCCAGCTGAAATGCCGGTCAGCATCCTGCCAGGTAAAATCCCTGCGGGCCGCGGCATAGTCCCTCAGGTTGGGATCTGCAATGACCGGCTTTATAACATTATCAAACATGGGTTATAGGCACTTCCAGTATGGCTGCACGCTCAGGCGCGCATCTTCAATCTGGTCGAACAGCGGTGGCGGCGCCGCGTTCGCGCCCCGGCAGCGGGTGTTCAACCTGTCCGGCAGCCCGGTCTGCAAGGTCTCAAGCACGCTTTGGACTGATTTTCTCAACGCGCCAAGGTCATAGCCTCCCTCCAGTACGAACAGTGCTTTGCCGCCGCAGCACGCATCGGCAATGCGCATAACCGCATCGGTCATGAGCGCGAAACCGTCTTCGGAAACAAGCATGCCGCCGATCGGATCATCGCGGTGCGCGTCAAAACCGGCAGACACCAACACGAGTTCAGGACGGTACTCACGGGCTACGGGCTCAAGTATGGCTGAGAAAATATGGGCATAATCCGCATCGGTTGCGCGCGCCGGAAGCGGAACATTGACGGTAAAGCCCCGCCCTGCTCCCTGCCCGACTTCGGAGCCGGCGCCGGTACCGGGAAAGAACGGATAGCGGTGGGTTGAAAACAGCAGCACATCGGCGCGGTCTTCAAAAATGTGCTGCGTGCCGTTGGGATGGTGCACGTCCCAGTCAACGATAAGCACACGTTTGAGGCCGTGCGCGCACAGGGCATGCGCAGCGGCAACAGCTGCGTTGTTAAACAGGCAGAACCCCATCTGCCGGCCGCGCTCGGCATGATGGCCGGGAGGCCGCACGAGCGCAAACACTGCGTCAAGGCCGCCTGACATGACCTCGTCAACCGCGGCGATGCACCCGCCCGCCGCTAAAAATGCCGCCGCGCAGGACTGGCCGCCGGTAACCGTGTCCGGGTCAAGGTAGCGCAGGGTTTCGCCGGCGGTGTCGAGGATTTTTTCAATGTGGGCTTCAGTGTGGACCCGGCACAGTTCGTCAATGGCGGCAGATCGCGGTGCAACGGCCCGGCAGGAGTTTGAGAGGCCGCTTGCATCAAGCATGGCATTGATCGCAAGAAGGCGCCGGGGCGTCTCAACATGATGCAGGCCGGTTGCATGGCCCAGATACCGGTCATCGCGCACAAGCCCGATACGCCGCATAGGCGCGTTCCTCCCGATCATGCCGGACGGCACCTGCGGATGGCGTTACGAACGCCGGCCGTTCAATGGATCGATTTTCCTGACCGCGTGGCCGCCGAACTGATTGCGCATCGCCGCAAGAAGCTTGCGGGAAAAATCAGCGCTGCCGCGCGATGCAAAGCGTTCAAAGAGTGCCTGCGCCATGACCGGGGCCGGCGTGCCGGATTCAATGGCCTGCTGCACTGTCCAGCGACCCTCGCCGGAGTCGTCAACAAAGGGCTCAAGGCCGGAAAGCGCTCCGTCGTCGGCGAGCGCGGCTTCGAGCAGCTCAAGCAGCCAGGAACGGATCACGCTGCCGCGGTTCCACAGCGAGGCGATCTCGTCAAGGCGCAGATGGTCTCGGAACGGCGATGACTCAAGCAGCGCAAACCCTTCGGCATACGCCTGCATCATGGCGTATTCGATGCCATTGTGGATCATTTTGGTGAAATGGCCCGAGCCGCACGGGCCGCAGTATAAATAGCCGTCGACCGGGGCCAGCGTTTTCAAAAGCGGCTCAATGCGTTCGAAATCGGGCTTTTCGCCGCCGATCATGGTACAAAAACCGTTGTCAAGCCCCCAGATGCCCCCGGACACGCCGGCATCGAGATAGTGAACACCCCTGTCAAGCAGAACGGCACGGTTGGCGGCGTCGTCTTTGAAAAAACTGTTGCTGCCGTCGACAAGGATGTCGCCTGCGTCCAGGAGAGCTGCAAACAGCTCGATATGCCGCCGGGTCGCCTCCCCGCTTGGCAGCATCAGCCAGACGACGCGCGGCGGAGTGAGCATGCCGGCAAGCGTGTGCGGCGTTTCAGCGGCGCGCGCACCCTGCCGCGCAAGCGTGTGCGCTTTTGCAGCGGTGCGGTTGTAGCAGCACACATCATGGCCTCCCTGCATGAGGCGCAGGGCCATGTTCATACCCATACGGCCGAGCCCGGCTATACCGATCTGCATTGTGTGCCTCCTGCTCTGTCTGGGCGGGCCTGACGCATGCAGCGCCCGCCGGGAATTTCACGGTACCTGCCAAAGCAGGCGGCGGATTCGAGCACCGCTACCGCTGGAGCTCATGCTGCGCGGGGTCGTGTCCGTTCTGCGAACCGATCGCCGGCTGCATCGGCAGCGGACACAGCTTCTTCAGGGTCGATTCGAATGCTTTCAATTTTTTGAACCCGTAGATGCGTTTGACAACCTGCCCTTCACGGTCGACGATCAGGGTGGTTGGCAGCATGAAAACCCTGTTGGCGCGGGCGATCTGCAGCGCGTTGATGATATAGGGTGGCTGTATGGCATGCCGGGCCACGAACTCGCGCTGCAGGGCCGGGTCGACCGCCGTGTCGATATCAAGGCACAGGATGCGCACGTCGCCTCCGCCGTAGCGCTCGTGCAGCGTGTTCATGACGGGCAGCAGCTCGATGCAGGGCTTGCAGTAAATCGAGCCGAACACCAGCACGATGATGCGGCCGCGCATTTCCGCCGTGATGATCTCACGGTTGTCAATGAAGCTGAACGCGGTAAAGTCGCTCAGCGCGTCGGCGGCGCATGCCGGGCCGCGCGCAAAGCACACGATGGCCGCTGCCAGCAGAAAGGCCGGCACGTACGCCTGCGCCCGGCGGCGCTGCATGCCGCTGTGTGTGGTCATATCAGGACACCATGGAAACCGCGGCGGACGTCAAGGCGCGCATCCCTGCATGTTCAGTCCGTGCTGGCTGCACAGCAGATCGCCGTCGAGCACGATATACATCCCGCCGGTCGGACATCCGGTCAGCCCGGCGGCGCTCATCAGTTTTTGCAGCGAAGCGTCGTCCAGGACGAAGCCCGGCTCGCGGGCGGCCGCGCCGGCGGCCAGGCTCTTCAGTTTACATATAACCGAAAAACACAGGCCCTGCCAGTGGCTCTCGCGGAAGCGGTACTCATAGAAGTCCTTGAAATATTCGCGCGCCCGGTTCATGGCCTCGTAGATCAGGCTTGACGACATGGTGGCGGTTGTCACCGCGTCGACTGCCGGGTTGAACGAGAACGGCTCAAACAGGCTGCGGCCGGCCAGGTTCTTTTTCATCTTCGCGATGTCGGCCTCATCCCAGGCAACATTGCCGTACTTGGTAATTTCAAGGGGGATAAAATCAACCACAATGCCGTTTTGGTCGAATACGTAGACGAAATGGGTGTCATGGCACACGTCGCACATGGTGATGCCCGATTCGACGCGGGCGAAGTAAAACACGCCGCTGCCCTGCGGGGCTGCGGTGATCACGTAGAGGTCCTGCCGGTTTTCAAGCACCAGGTGCTCGATTTCAGCAGCCTGATGCCCGAGCGCGGCAATGCTGCGGCGGATCAGCTCCTGGATCTGTTCAGGCGTGAGCTGCGGTTTGGGTTTGTACTCCTGCCCCTCGTACATGCGCTCGGCCGCGAGCTGCGAAAGCGTTTCCGCGCGGTAGACGATCCGGCCGTATTCATTGACGCACACGACAAGCGGCTGGTCGCCGACTGCGAGCGCCTCACGTATGGAGGGGTCCGCTTTGCGGGCGCAGGCAAGCGGTTCGGGCACGCCGCAGGCGGCGCAGTCGCTTCCCGGGGGCGGAAAAACATAAATGCTGAGATCGTTTTTAAGCGCGATATTTTTCAGCGCTTCCATCTGCAGGGCCATGGTGCGCAGGTCGTTTTCAAGTGCGCGTGCCTGTGATGAAGGAAAATACAGGATGAACCGGCGGCCGCCGAGGCCGGCAGTGCTGACGGGCTGTCCGCCGGCCTTGAAGGTGAGCGGCACCAGGATGTTGCCGGGACTGGAGCCGGTCAGGCTGCCGCGCAGGGTGTGGCGTATGCTGTCAAGGTAGCGGTCGGCCGATGAAACGCCGCCGGCATGATAGTCGACGATAAAACCGAGCTCACCCCTGCGGATGACATAGGTGTGCGGCGTGCCGCGCGTGTTGCCGGTTGCGTTGAACAGGGCCTTGTCCGCATCGCTCAGCACAGGGTACTGGACCCCGAATTCGGAGACGAAGGTATTAATTTCATCCAGGGAATTTCCCACCGCCAGTCCCAGCAGGCACACTTTGCCGCGCAGGTCGGCGTCGCGCTCGATGGCCTGTTTAAGCTCATTGAAAATGCTCACCTGCATTCTACAGGTATGGCAGTAAACATTTAGAAATTCGACAATAATTACTTCGTATGGTATTTTTGAAAGCTGGATGCTGCCCTGGTACGGCACCTGAAGATACGTGCTGTGCTCCGGGCTGAGCGTGTTTGCAACCGTGAAGTCGGGAAAGGGGTCGCCGACATTGAGCGCATAAACGGGTGCAGCTGCAAGCATGAGGCATCCGATCACGGCAGCGGTCACATGTGGCTTCATGGCAGGCTCCCTGAGAATTGCAGCCCCGGAAGGGCTGTTGGGCGTATGCGTTACACCTGAGGAAATCATAGATAAAAAAAACACGGCGGTCAACGTCTTTATTAAGGGTGGAGTGTGCCCGGTGCCAGATTTGACTTGAATTGGGGCATGGTTGATACTATAAAAAGAAAACACTCCCGCGCCGCATGCGCCCATACCGCTGCCGCTTTACATTGGGGACTGAAACAGGAGCACCGGACATGAAGCACGCAACCACCGGCTGGTATCTTGAAGAGCTCTGCGCGCAGGGATATCTCACGCGGCGCGAGATGCTGGCCCTGCTCGCCCTGGCAGGCGGGTCTCTGGTCACAGGTTGTGCCACAAACCCGGTCACCGGTGAGCGGCAGCTCAATTTCATGAGCCCCGCACAGGAGCTGGCCATCGACAAGCAACATGCCCCGGACCAGATCTCCCAGGACTACGGCAAGGTGCAGGACCCTTCCCTTCAAAGCTATGTCGCAGGCGTGGGCAAAAAGATCGGCGCGGTGTCGCACCGGCCAGAAATGCCCTACACGTTCAGCGCGCTCAACGCAAATTATGACAATGCGTACGCATTCCCGGGCGGTACGATCTGCGCCACGCGCGGTATTCTTCTGTCGATCGGAAGCGAATCCGAACTGGCGGCCCTGCTCGGCCACGAAGTCGGCCATGTCAGCGCCCGCCACACGGCACAGCGCATGTCACAGCAGACCCTGACCGGCATAGCCGTTGCCGGCCTGGGCATCCTGCTTGCCACGCAGGTCGACAACGATACGGCCGCACTGGCCCTGGGACTCGGCGGCGTTGCGGCCGGACTGCTGCTGGCCAAATACAGCCGCACCGATGAGCGCCAGGCCGACTCGCTCGGCATGCAATACATGTGCAGGGCGGGCTACAGCCCGCAGGGCATGATCAGCCTCATGGATGTTCTGCGCTCTCTTTCAAAACGCGAGCCGAACATGATTGAACAGATGTTCTCGAGCCACCCGATGAGCACGGAGCGCTACAACGCCATGCTGCAGGAGGCCCGGTCAAAGTACGCGCAGTTCATGAGCGCCCCCATGAACCGCGAGCGCTACATGGATGCGACCGCGCGCCTGCGGCGTCTCAAGCCCGCAATCGATAAACAGAAAAAAGCCGAAGAGGCCCTGATAGCGAAGAAATACGGCGAGGGCGAAGGGCTTCTCACCGACGCCCTGCAGCTCGCGCCGGACGACTACACGGGCCTCGTGCTGATGGCCAAGGCAAACATCATTCAGGAAAAATACCGGGACGCAATCCCCTACCTTGACAGGGCCATGCAGGCCTACCCCGGCGAGCCCCAGGCCAAGCAGCTCAGGGGCGTCGTGGACGCCAAGCTCGGCAAAAAGCACGCTGCCCTGCGCCGCTTCCGGGAATGCGCCGCCCTCGTGCCCGCAAGCCGCGCCACGGCGAGCTGCATCGCGATCCTGGAAGCGTCCTGCTGAGCAGCCGGGCTTTGCCTGCTGCTGCGATGCGTGTGCTGCCGCGCCATCACCCGATACACGTAAAAGAGCCGGTGCGCTTTCCCGCGCACCGGCTCTTATGATTACAGAAAACGGCCTGAGGGCGATACGAGGCTTACGGCAGTTTACGTCCGTTCGCCCACAGCAGGGCCTCGGCGGCCTCTATGTCCTTCTGCACTTCAGCGCGCTCTTCAGGCTTGTCGTAGCTGCGGAATGAGATGTGCACGGTGCCCGGATCCTCGGGCATGGTCGAAGGAACGATGTGTATGATGCGCTCCTTGCCGCCGTAGGTCTTGGCCGCATGGTAGTAGACGTTGAAGAAGGTTTTCACCTGTACGCGCAGGTCGTAGCCGTTTTTGCGGGCCCAGGTTTCCAGCATCGCAATCGTGGGATCAAGATCGCCCTTGATGCGGCTGCGGGTGTAAAAGAGCTTCTTGGTATCGACCCGCTCAGTCCACGGCTTGCGTTTGAATTTGCCCATGCTGGGGTCCTTGAGGTTGGCCGGCTGCAGCGACTGCCAGTAGCCGCGGAACTGCTCGACGTTTTCACGGGGCTGCAGGCCGAGCACCTTGACGCGCACCTCGTTGGCGAACGCCTCGACGCGCTCCACGACCAGGGATTCCCAGATGTCGAAGCCGATCCAGATCGCGCCCTCCTTGGCAAGCTTTTCAAGCAGCTTGATCTGCAGCCTGTCGGTCAGCCCGAGGGAGGCCATCACCTGGCGGCCGCCGAACCCGGCGATGCAGGTGTATTTCAGCTCCGGGTAGCGCTGGTATATCGGCTGCATGTAGTTGCGGCCGGCGATCAGATGGGCCTCCTTGCCCGGCACCTTCAGCACCTGCGTTTCATCGCTGTCGCCGCAGACCAGGAAAAAACACAGCTCTTTTGTGGCCAGCACGCTCCTGTTCGCCTCGATAAACTCGTGCATTCTCTTGAGCGGTCCCTCGTTGCGGGTGGCGCTTCCCAGGATTATGTAATCATAGGGCTCAAGGGTGATAACCTGGGGAATCGTCTTGACGTCGAGCTGGTGCTCTATGCCGATAATGGCCTTGATCCAGTAGGCAACCTCGACCGTTGAGCCATAGATCGAATCGTAGACCAGCAGTCCCTTTTTCTCGGCTGCGAACGCTCCGCAGGGTACGAGCAGGAGCGCAACCAGCACCATTACTACGGGTACAATCTTTCGTTTCATCTGCAACCTCCTTTGTAAAATGTTTGTTCTCATGTACAATCAACCGTTCTCATGCAGGCATCAAAGCGCTCGCCCGGCATGCCGGGGCCCGTGCTTAATCCGGCCACAGATTCTGGCGCCAGGTTTCAATGCGCTCGTGCAGCGGGATGCCGACGACGGCAACCGGACGGACGCTGGGACCTGTGCGCCCGGCCTGGTCCGGACCGCGCCATGCCGATGGCGCCGCACTGCACTTCACTGCCGGTTGCGCGATTCGCATACCTGCGGCGCTTTTCTTGAAAGCCGCATGGTAGTCATGGTTGACACCGTGCACTGCTTCAGGCGGACTGATAAGCACGCAGGCGATGTATGCGGCGAACAGCCACTGCGGCAGCATCCTGAGCGCGCGTGGTATAGAGCGTGTTCTCACACAAAACACCTTTACTGAGGGCACTCAAACCTATCTTTTTTTTATACCATAGCTCCAGCTGATGCGTATACAAAAAAAACATGCCTGCGGCCTAGCCCGTGGCGCCCCACGGGCGCCCTCAGGCAAGCGCGGCCGGAATACTGTACAGTCCGCCCGACCACTCGACAATATCGGCCAGCGATCGCGCGGCCAGCAGTCCGGCAGTCGCGCGTGCGGGGTCTACTCCGATATCGGCGGGCGTGCTGACCAGGCCGGCGGCACGCAGCTGCCTGACGGCGGCATCCGCGACCAGCGGACGCAGACGCGAGCCCTGCCCTGCTATGGCGCAGATGCAGCGGCGCCGCTGCTCACGGTCGCGGCAGCGCCACAGGTGCGCAATGCCCTCTTCGCTGACGACATGCGTTACATCGTCGCCGTAAATCATGACGCGGGCAGCGCCCGCGCCGGGCATATCCGCGCAGCTCAGGCGCTCCACGAAGGCCTGGCGCCCGGTTCCGCTCACCGTGCGCGCAATCTGAACGACGGCTTTCGCGCCCGGCAGGCCCTGCTGCTGATACCATGCACCCTGCGCGCATGCCAGCCAGGCAGGGCTGGCATGCCGGCGGCCGCGCGGGTTCGATCCCATGTTGGGCGCGCCGCCGAATCCGACAAAGCGCTCAGGCGTCAGGGTTGAGCTGTTGCCGTGCTGGTCGATTTCAAGCGTGGAGCCGATGAACAGGTCGACCGCGTACTGGCCGGCCATCTGGGCATAGGGCCTGTTCGAGCGCAGCGAGCCGTCGGGCCCGAGTGCAAATACATCGCCCCTGGCAGCCACGTAGTCATCCATGCCATCCTCGCCGCCGAACGAATACACCGACTTGACGAACCCGGATTCGATGGCGGGCACCAGTGTCGGATGCGGATTCAGGGCCCAGTGCGTGCAGTGCGTCCCGCGCATGCCGAGCTCCGCCCCGTACGTCGGCAGCAGAAGCTCGATGGCCGCGGTATCATAGCCGATACCGTGATTGAGCGATGCAATGCCGAGCGGAAGATAGATGCCCTTGAGTACCATCATGGCGATCAAAATGCTGGTGCCGCTGATTTTCGCCGGGTCGCGGGTAAACAGCGGCGTGCGCGGGGAGCTCTCTTCGGCAACGACGACGAAATCAACCCAGCAGGCCGGGATGTCAACGCGCGGAAGCCGCTCCTCAAGCGAGTCCGCCTGGGCAATCACGATGCCCTGGCGGCATTTGGCCGCCTCGACGATCAGGGGCGTTTCCTCGGTATTGGGCCCGGTGTAAAGGTTGCCGGCGCTGTCGGCGCTCACAGCCGCCACCAGGGCAACGCGCGGGGCCAGATCCAGGAAGTAGCGGCTGTAGAGCTCGGCGTATGTATGAAAGGAGCCGAGCTCGATACCGCCGCCGCGCACCATCGCGGCCAGCGGTCCGGCCAGGGGACCGGCATAGCTCAGGTCAAGGCGCCGGGCAATGCCGCGTTCAAACACCGCAAGATGCTCGCTCAGCTGCAGGCACGACTGCATCATGTGCAACCCGTTGATTTTTGCCGGGTCGAGCCCTGCAAGGGCCCGGGCAAGCACCTGGGCCTGTTTCTGGTTATCTCCTTCAATGCAGACCCGGTCGCCGCTCTCCAGCACTGCGGCAAGCAGATCTCCGGCGCTGTGCTGCGGCACGACCTTGCCGTCGGCAATGCCCGTGCGGCCGACCCGCTCACGGCGCGCGCGGGCATTGTCAGCAAGGCTGGTCCATGCAGTCCGGGGTCGTTTAACGTCCATGTTTATTGTAATCCATCATGTTCAGGAACGCAGGCGCTGCCTGCGCACCGGTGCGGCCGCTCCTTTCCGCGCTGTGTGCGCCGCCTGTACCGCCTTTTCGATAATCCGGGCGGCCTCATCAAGGCAGCGCGTCAGGCGGGCCCGGTCGTTGTCGCCGAGCCCATTCACAAGCGCCTGCAGATGCTGCATGTGAAACCGCTGAAACGACTCCATGCTGGCGCGGCCCGCATCGGTCAGCCTGATATCGGTCAGGCGGCGGTCGCATGCATTTGCGCTGCGCTGCACATAGCCGGTACCCTCAAGTCGCGCTATCAGGTTGTTGATACTTTGAATCGACATGTCGAGCTTCCGGCTGATGTCGGAAACATGGATCACGTCGCAGTCATTGAAAAAAGCCAGGACACGCATCTGCGTTATGGTCAGGACGGGCCGGTTTTTCATAATGAAACCGAAGTCGAAACAGCTCAAAATCTTCTGGAGGTCGCGCGCGAGCGCCGGCAGGGCCGTGCGGCCGGTTGCTGCATCGGATTTCATGAAAGGCTCCGGAGTGCATCGGTTAATACTACACACGCATGTACTGTATGGTTATATATGAAAACCGCGTATTGTCAAGACTCAGGTCTGCGCGGTTGCCGTACAGGGCATTTTCTGGTATACCGTCGGGTCAAACGCCGGCACGAACCGAGGTGCGTGCCGGACTCCGGTGAATAACCCGCTCCATAGCCCTGACGCGCTGGAAAAACCATGTCCGAAAACCACGCGGTGCCAGACCGCAGCACATGCCTTGCGATCATGGACGCAAGCGATATGCTGCCGCACATCAGGCTGCACAGCCTTGAGGTGTGCCGTGTCGCGGTCGCACTTGCGCGGCGGCTGAATGAACGCGGGGCGCGCTACGATATTGCAGAAATTGAAGCTGCCGCGCTGCTGCATGACATTACAAAAACCCGCAGCCTGTCGACCGGCGAAAACCACTCGCTGAGCGGCTGCGCGGCCGTTGCCGCCCACGGCTACCACGGTGTTGCCGATATCATACGCCAGCATGTCGCGCCCGATTCCGGCGGCCCCGACATCAGCGCCGCCGAAATCGTCAGCTATGCCGACAAACGCGTGCTGCATGACCGGGTTGTAAGCCTGCATGAGCGCTTTGCCTACCTTAAAAACCGCTATGGAAAATCACCCCTTGACATAGAGAGGATCGACGCCGCCCATCAGCGCACCCGGGAAATCGAGCGGCGCATTGCGCTCATGCTGCCCGGCGGCTTTCACGTGGATTTCCTTGACAGCCCCGGCGGCGGCTGAAGAATTCATCTGTCCGCGTCTCTTTTTTCTACCGGCCAGCGGTACACGCAGGTCCGGAATACGCCTCTGAAGCAGGCTGCCAGCTGAAAATTCGCCCGCACATAGTCATAGATCCTTTGCTGTTCCGGGTCCTCGGTATACAGCAGGGCCGGCTCATGGGCAGGGCGCAGTTCGGGCAGCCAGGCCGTGACCAGGCACCAGGCGCCGGATGAGGCCCGCAGGCGTGCCTGAAAGTCGTCAAATGTTTCCGGCACGGTCACCGGGATCCGGGCATAAAAGTTGAAATGCCGGCTGGCCTGCCCGACGGCGAACACAGCCGAACCGTCCCCGGCCGCAACGCGGTCCTCGACAAAGGCCATGGCCTCGCGGTAATGCTGGCGGCTCTGCGTAGTGATCTGCCGTATGGCAGGCCACTGCAGCACAGCAATCGCCGCTATCACTGTGCAGTAAAACACGATCCGCACCGCCGGTCTCATCCGGCAGGCAGACACGATCCATTCCATGCCGCAGGCGAGCGTCAGCAGGCAGAACGGAAGAGAGATCAAAAAATAGCGTTTAAATATAAACATGGGATTAAGCTGCAGATACAGCAGCAGCGGAAGATTACTGATCAAAACCGTGTATATCAGCAGTACCGGAGAGCGCCTGCGCATGTACAGCAGCCCGCACACCGTCAGCGTGCCGTAGAGCAGCATGCCGGGCACGGTCGCGAAACCGGGCAGCACGGCCTCATACATCTCGGCCACAAACGGCAGGCGGTCTACGCGCAGCATCTGAACCTTGGCGGCGTTAGCGACAAAAAACTTGAGCATGGGCGCGTAAGCCGCCAGGGTCATCAGGGCCGCGGCAGCAAGCGCCAGCACAAGATGCTTCAGGGCGCCGTCATGCATCATGGGCCGTTTGTCCCCTTTCAAGGCCTGCTCGGCACGCAGAACGGCGCAGCATATCACCTGCACCAGGGGAACCTGAACCATATACACGTGGCAGTAAAAACCCAAAAAGGTGCACAGGATGAAGAGCACCCAGGTGCGCAGCGCCCCGCTCACGAGAACCCTGAAGTACAACAGGCTCGCCAGCAGTCCGAAAAGCATCATGCCGGTATAGCCGCGCGCTTCGGTTGAATGGTCGATATGAAAGGCAGAAAAGGCCAGCAGCAGCGCTGCCAGCAGTGCCGGAGCCGTACCGGTCAGCGGACGCGCCAGGGCGTAAAGCGCAGGCAGCGCTGCAATGCCCATGATCAGCGCCGGCAGCCGCAGACTGACCTCGGAGAGCCCCAGTAAAGCGATTGATATCCGGCAGGCGATTGAATACAGCGGGTGATTGTTGAAATAATACCCCAGCCGGCTGACCGTATACCACCACGAGGGGGCGGCGGCATATTCAACCGTGCTCCAGATTTCGTCCCACCAGAGCCCCTGCCGGATATTCACGCACCGCAGGAGCACGCCGAGAAGGATGGCTGCCGCCAGCAGCGCTGAGCGCATTGTCAGAGCCGTGCGTTGTTCTGTCGTGTCAACCATCACAAACGGCCGGTGGAGTTAAAGCGCCTGCTGCGCTGTAGTTAAAAAGACCATGTCCGCTGCCGCCGACGATACCTGATAGCATGGTTGCAGTATGGAAAATTTAAAAAAAACCTTTTATTTTTAAAACAAAACCTATATTATTTTTTATCAAAAATCAATACACAAGGTTCGTTTTTAGGCAGTTCATGCAAACATGTGAGGCACAGGACCATGGATAACGATATCCAACTGTCGATTGTCATACCGGTTTTCAACGAAGCCCGCCGCATTGAGCCGCTGCTGCTCGAGGTTGCCGCCTATGTGCAGCGCTGTCCGCTCACTACCGAAATCCTGGTGGTTGATGACGGCAGCACGGATGAGACCGTAGCGCTTATACACGACCTGCTTGAAAGGCATGCCCCCGGCAAATATCGCATCGAGCAGCTGGAGCGCAACCTCGGCAAGGGTGGAGCGCTGAGGGCAGGCATGCTGAGCGCCCGCGGCAGCTACAGCGTGTTTCTGGATGCCGACGGATCGACCGCCATTTCCGAGCTCGACACCTTCATCCCCGCGCTCGGCAGCGGCTATGAAGTATACATCGCCGTACGCACCAAAAAGCATGCCGCCCCGCTGAAACGGAAGTTTTTCGGTTATGGCTATATCCTTCTGGCGAACATCATCCTGGGCATGCACCTGTCTGATTTCACGTGCGGATTCAAATGCTACAGCCGGCAGGCCGCCCACACCGTATTCAGCCGCCAGCGTCTCAACAACTGGAGCTTCGACGCCGAGGACCTGTTTATCGCAAAAAAATTCGGGTTCAGGATACGGGAAATTCCGGTGTACTGGAGGCATGTAGGTGATTCAAAGGTCCGGGTTTTCAAAAATGTCCTTGTGTGCGGCATTGATCTGCTGCGCATACGGCTCAATGCGATGCTCGGCCGCTATCGCTGAAACCGCTGCCCGTGAAAGGCCCGCGGCCGGCGCTGCCGGCTTATTTGTATTGCCATACGCCTGTATTTCAACTATACTTTCCTGATTTTGAACCACAGTTCTAACATCAACTCTTTACGCAGGGGAACCAAAACCGCCATGATGCGCACACGTGCGATTCTGCCGGCCGTTATATATGCGCTCTGCCTGCTGCAGCACGGCCCGGTTCTGGCCGCTGAAGCCGAGCCGCCGTTTGATGCTGCCGCCGGTGCCGTTTTCCTTATGAATGCACGCTCGGGCCGGGTTATGTGCGCAAAAAACCCGGACACACCGATTCCGCCGGCCAGCCTGACTAAAGTTATGACCCTGGCCGTCGCCTACGACGCAATCGAAAGCGGCCAGGCATCTCTTGACGACGAAGTGCTTATCAGCGAAAAGGCCTGGCGCACAGGCGGATCCAGGATGTTTGTCACGCTCAACAGCCGCGTGCCGCTGCGCAGCCTGATCGAGGGCATCGCCATCGTGAGCGGCAATGACGCCTGCGTTGCCGTTGCCGAGCATATTGCCGGTACTGAGGACGCATTCGTTGAAAAAATGAACCGCACGGCCGCTGAAATCGGCATGCAGAGCACCGTGTTTAAAAACTGCCACGGCCTGCCGGATGATCAGCATACCACGGCCCGTGATATGGCGCTGCTGGCCAGGTACTATATCAGCCGCCATCCTGAGTGTCTGAAAATCCACAGCACGAAAGAACTGACCTATAATTCCATTACGCAGCGCAACCGCAACGGGCTGCTGTGGCTCGACAGCGGTTATGACGGACTCAAAACCGGCTGGTTTGAAGCGGCAGGCTATCACATCATTGCAACCGCTCTGAATGACGGAGACCGTTTTATCGCCGTCGTCATGGGTGCCAGGACCGTGAGTCAGCGCGAGGCTACCGCCCGCCAGCTGATCACCTACGGATTCAGGAATTTTACCACCATCGAAGCCCTGTCTCCGAATACGGCGATTGCCCAAGCCTCCGTTGTCAAAGGCGTTCAGGATACTGTTCAGCTTGGCCCCGCCCGGGCGGTCGTACTGACCATTGAGCGCAGCAGCCTTGGCGCAATCGTTGTACAGAATGATGTTTCCCAATCCGTGCAGGCTCCGGTAGCCCCGGGACAGGAGTTCGGCAGCGCCCGGGTCCTGCTGCGCGAAGAAACCCTTGCATCCGTACCGCTTGTGGCGCTCCACGCTGTCGAACGGGCAGCCCTGATGCGACGCATGCTGCAAACTGTCAAGCTGTTTTTTGCGCAGCCGCCCTACTGGGGGGCGCTCGCGCTGGTTCTTCTGATTGTTGCGGCCTGTGCCGCGGCAATCACTTCCCGCAGGGGCTCGACGGGCCGGTCGCGCAAAAAAGGAGATGTATTTTTATGAACGTAGCTGCCGTTATTCCGGCTCGCATGGGATCTACCCGCTTTCCCGGCAAGCCGCTTGCGCTGATCTGCGGCAAGCCCATGATTCAGCACGTGTATGAGCATGCATCTGCCTGCCCCCTGATCGGACGTGTCGTCGTGGCCGCCGATGACCTGCAGGTCAGCCGGGCGGTGCAGTCCTTTGGCGGCGAGGTATGCATGACCTCGCCGCTCCATCAGACAGGAACCGACCGCGTTGCCGAAGTCGCGCGCGGTATCAATGCTGATATAGTCGTCAACATACAAGGCGATGAGCCCCTGCTGCCTCCGGATGCGATGGCTGAAGCGGTTCGGCCCCTGCTGGACGATTCCTGTCTGTGCATGACAACGCTGAAAACACAGCTGCGGCCGGATGACGATCCCGCAGATCCCAACATCGTCAAGGTGGTCACGGACAGGCGAGGAAAGGCGCTGTATTTTTCACGCTCGCCGCTTCCGTTCATCCGCCATGCAGACGGCCCGGCGCGCCTGTACCGCCATATCGGCCTGTATGCGTTCAAACGAGGCTTTCTGCTGGAATACAGCGCGCTGCAGCAAACGCCTCTTGAAATCGCTGAAAGCCTCGAGCAGCTGCGTGCGCTTGAACACGGGCACGCAATATACGTTGCTGAAACCCGGTATTATCCCCTGAGTGTCGACGTGCCAGGAGATATCGCGCGTGCCGAAGCAGCCATGCGCTCGACACCATGATTTTTTTTGTGGCATTAATACCGCGAATGGACTATTGATGAACTGTGGCCCGCGCGAATGCGCGGCGGCCTTACACACACAGCTGGACAGCATGACCCGAACCCGCACGATACAGGTTGGCCCGGTGATGATCGCAGGCGGCGCATTGACGCTGATCGCCGGACCGTGCGTCATAGAGCCCGACCAGAACAGAACCGTTGCGCTGGCCGCCAGGTTGCGCGATATTGCCGAATCAGCAGGCATGCCGTTTATTTTCAAAGCCTCCTATGACAAGGCCAACCGGACCTCGCTCAACTCCTTCCGCGGCCCGGGCATTGAGGCAGGCCTTGAACTGCTGCAGACCATCCGCACGACGATCGGCGTGCCGGTCATGTCAGATATACATACGGTGAGCGAAGTCGGCCCGGCTGCGAGGGTTCTGGATGTCCTGCAGATACCGGCTTTTTTATGCCGCCAGACCGACCTTATCTGCGCGGCGGCCGCGGCCGGTAAACCGCTCAACATAAAAAAAGGTCAGTTTCTGGCCCCGCTCGACATGGGCCATGTGATCGCAAAAGCGCGCAGCACGGGCAATGACAGCATCATGGTGACTGAGCGCGGCGTTTCGCTGGGCTACAATAATCTGGTGGTTGACATGCGCAGCCTGGTGATGATGCGCGATTTCGGCTGTCCGGTCGTCTTCGATGCCACCCACAGCGTACAGCTCCCCGGCGGGGCCGGCGGCGCTTCGGGCGGAGAACGGCGCTTTGTCGCCCCGCTGTGCAGGGCCGCGGCAGCTGTCGGCATAGACGCCCTGTTTCTTGAAGTCTACGAGGACCCGGACACTGCTCCCTGCGACGGCGCTAACGCCCTGCGGCTGGAAGATCTGTCCGCCCTGCTCGCGCAGGTGCTGCAGATCGCCCGGTGCGCCCCCGCAGCCGATGAACCATGAGACATGTGCTGGCCGCATGCCGCAACGAACGAATTACACACTTGTCGCGACCGGAAAATGTACACGATGATACTTGAACGCGCACGGCGCATATTTGAAATCGAAGCCGAGGCCGTCCGGCAGCTGTGCGGGCGGCTCAACGAAGACTTTGTCAGGGCGGTCAATCTCATCCTGGAATGCCGCGGCAAAGTCATCGTGACCGGCATCGGCAAATCAGGGCTTGTCTCGCAAAAGATCGCCTCGACTTTCGCCTGTTCGGGGACGCCGGCTTTTTTTCTACACCCCGCAGAAGGACTGCACGGCGATATCGGCATGATAGCGCGCAATGACATAGTTATTGCTGTCTCCAACAGCGGCGAGACCGAGGAACTCTTAAAAATCCTGCCGACGATCAAGCGATTCGGCCTCAGTCTGATAGCCCTGACCGGCAACCGCGCATCCGAGCTCGCCCGCAATGCGGATGTCGTCCTGGATATCGGCGTCAGCCAGGAGGCCTGCCCGCTCGGCCTGGTTCCCACGGCAAGCACCACCGCTACCATGGCCATGGGTGATGCGCTGGCCATAACCGTGCTGGAACGCCGCGGATTCCGCGAGGATGATTTCGCGCTGCTGCATCCGGGAGGTTCTCTGGGGAAAAAGCTGTTGCTGCGGGTTTCCGACCTGATGCACCGGAATGAGAGGGTGCCGATGGTGCACGCCGATGACTCGATGAAGCTGGTCCTGCTTGAAATGACCTCAAAACGACTCGGCGTCACGGGTGTTTGCAACAATACACGCGAGCTCATCGGCGTTGTTACTGATGGAGACCTGCGCCGCGCCCTTGAGAAAGGAAGCGATCTGCTCAAAACAACGGCCCGTGATGTCATGACCGTTGCACCGAAAACGATACCCCGGGACGCGCTCGCTGCCGAAGCGCTGCGGCGCATGGAGCTCCACAGCATAACCTGCCTGTTTGTCGGCGATGGTGCTCCGCCCTGTGCTGTCGAAGGCATCATCCATCTGCACGACATTCTGCGTGCAGGAGTAGTCTGACACCCTTTACGCGCATGCAGACACAGGCAGCATCGCAGGTACAACGGCCGTTACATGAAACAAACCGAGCGACTCCGAACCATTCTCCTGCTCACATCCGCCTGTTTGCTGATAACGGTCCTGGGAATCGCATTGCGCGAAAAAAAAAATTCGATCGTCGTCAGCCAGGAGCAGGCTCCGGCACCTGCTACCGACGCCAACGTCGAACTGCACAATGTTAACTACAGCACGCTCGGCGCCGACAATTTCAAGCTGTGGGACTTGAGCGCCGCAACAGCCCGGGTGTTCGACGAAGGCAAGCGGCTGACGCTTGACGGGGTCTCAATAACATTCTACCAGCGCAGCGGCGCATCGTACAGCATCAAGGCCGCACACGGCGAGCTCGACATGGAAACCAGGAATATCCGCATCAGCGGCGGGCTTACAGCCGTTCTGCCGGACAACGCCGCCATAGAAACAAAATCGGCCTGGTATGACAACGCCGCACGAACCATAACAACCGAAGATCCGCTCACCATAACGCGCGGTCCGCTTGTCATGCAGGGCGTGGGTATGATCGCGAATCTCGGTACAGAAACCGTATCAATTTTAAAAAACGTACACGTGGCGGGGAGTAAATGAAAACGACAATCAGAAGGAAGACCGTAAGAACACCGGCGCACTTCGGAAGGGCACACACGCAGCGGACGGAATTTTGCGGCACCGTGCCGCGCAGCGCAGTGAGGGCTCACAGTGGGCTGTCCTTGATTGCCTGCATGCTGGCCGTGCTGGCAGCGCTATCGGCAGGGCATCCAGCCGACGCCCGGGAAGGCAGCCCCCGCTACGGCGTGAGCGTCGCAGTGCTGCCCTTTGAAGTTTTCAGTATTGCAAAAGAGCCGTCCCTGGGAACCGATGTTGCCTCGTCGGTTGCCAGGCAGCTTGCGCTCAACCCTTCCATTACCTGCGTTGACAGTGGCAAAATACAAAGCGTTCTGCAGCCTGACGACTATGGGGCCATGACCGCCGATCGGCTGCGCCAGATTGCAAAGCTGCTCAATGCCAACTGCATCGTCATGGGCACAATCACCAAGATACGTTCCGAGCACAGCATTGACGTTGAAATGTTTACCACCGCCGCTGCCGGCCCCAATTTCAAAACATTCGCCGAGGGGCTGGACATTCAAAGCCTTGTCGAGACAATCGTCAACGCGCTTGACCAGCGCATCATGAACGCGGCCGAGCAGATCCCGACGCCGGAACGTCCACAGGTCAGCGCCGCCCGACAGGCGTCAACCGGCACACGGACCGGCGGCTATGACGTCGAACGGGAACTGCTTGCGGCCTTCGGCCCGCCGCAGTCAACCCCACCGGCCGCTGGATCCGAGCCGCAGACCCTGCCTGTGCCTGCGCAGGCCGGCAAGCCGGACGATGCCGCTCCCGCCGCTGACGACAAAGCCAGCGCTGACGCGCCTGAGGCTCCGGCCCCCGACGTCAGCGAAAAAGCTCCACAGGCTGAATCAGAAAAGAAAAAAAACCGCCGGTCTAAGGGCACGGCTGACCCGGGTTTTTTCTCGCTCTCCAAGGCAATCAGCATCAACTCCGACACGATGGAATATGATAACCGCGCCAACATGGCTGTTTTCAACGGCAATGTCGTCGCCCGCCAGGACGATATCGTCATGTTTGCAAACACGATGAACGTTTTTTACTCGGAAAACGGCGGCCTTACGCGGGTCGAGGCCAAAGGCGATGTCAGGGTCGTCCAGGGAGACCGGGTTGCAACCGGAAGCAGCATTGTCTTTGACAACGCCACCCAGACCATCGTGGCAACCGGGAATCCCCGGGTCTGGCAGGGCGACAATGTGGTGCATGGCCGTAAAATCACCGTGTTTCTCAAGGAAGAACGAACGGTTGTCGAAAGCGAGCCGAACAGCCGGGCCAGCGCCACCATTTATCCCGACAGCGATAAAAAACGTCCCTGAATCAATGACGCGACACCGGACAGCATACGGCAAACACACATGACATCTCTAGCAGCTCACGATCTTGTCAAGGAATTCGGCGTCAAACGCGTTGTCGACCGGGTTTCACTTGATGTCAGCCAGGGCGAAGTCGTCGGCCTTCTCGGGCCTAACGGCGCCGGCAAAACGACAACCTTTTACATGCTGGTTGGAATCTACACGCCTGAAAGCGGCCGGGTTGTTTTCAGCGGTGAAGACATCACAGCGCTGCCCATGTATATGCGTGCCCGCCGCGGCATTACCTACCTGCCACAGGAAACGTCAATTTTTCGAAAGCTCAGCGTTGAAGATAATATTATGGCGGTGCTTGAAACCATGCCCATCAGCAGCGTCGAACGGCTTGAACGCCTCAATGCGCACCTGCAGGAGCTCGGGATCTCCCACATAGCCAAGCGCAAGGCATTTCTTCTGTCGGGAGGCGAGCGGCGCAGGGTTGAAATTACCCGCGCGCTCGCAACCCAGCCCAGATTCATACTCTTTGACGAACCGTTTACCGGCATTGATCCGATCGCGGTGCAGGATATCCAGCAGATAATCCTGCGCCTGAAATCCCGCGGCATAGGCGTTCTGATTTCGGACCACAACGTCCGCGAAACCCTGGGTATCTGCGACCGCGCCTATATTGTTTCCGATGGCCGCATACTGGAAGAGGGCCCGCCGGAAATCATCGTGGCAAGCGAACGCGCCCGCAGCATTTACCTGGGTGAAAACTTCAGCATGTAACGCCGCCCGTGAAAAGCGCTTGCCATCTGAAATTGTTTTCAATACACTTGTTGGTTGGGCGGGTGTACCATATACGCACAGGCACATAGTGCGCATACATAAGGCGGGTCGCGGTATTGCACTGCCGGAAGCCGCCGGCCCCGGAGCACAACGTCACTCGCAGGCGATCATGGAACTCAAGCAACAGCTGAAATTATCCCAGCAGCTGATTATGACCCCCCAGCTCCAGCAGGCGATCAAACTGCTGCAGCTCTCGCGGCTGGAATTGTCTGACGTAATACGACAGGAAATTGATGAGAATCCTGTGCTGGACGAAATGCTCGATGGCGATGCGGGCGATACAGCGGCAGCCGATGCACCGCAGGAAACCCCGGATACCCCGGAAGAGCCCGCGCAGCCGGGCGCAGAAGAATTTGACTGGCAGAGCTATATCGACAGCAGCGCCCGTCCCGTATCCGGAGGCGGCGCGGGCAGCTCCGATGATCGCGATGATTTCGAGCCCGGCATTACACGGCAGACCACATTCGAAGAGCACCTGCTGTGGCAGCTGCGCATGCATACCATGGAAGAAGCAGGCCTGGGTATCGCTGAGTACATTATCGGCAACCTGAACAGCGACGGCTATCTGCAGGTAACCCCTGATGAGATTGCGGCCGCCACAGGACACAGCATCGCTGCGGTTGAGGATGTTCGAGAAAAAATAAAAAAATTCGATCCGGTGGGTGTGGCCTCGCTCACCCTGCAGGAGTGCCTGCTCGCCCAGTGTGATGTGCTTCCCGGCGACAACCACCTCGTGAGACGCATTTTGCGCGACTGCATGAAAGATCTGGAGCGGAAAAAATACCAGGCGATCGCCCGTGATATGCACGTCACGCTCAAGGAGGCCGTTGAAGCCTGCGAACTGATCGCCCACCTGGAGCCGCGCCCCGGCAGGAGCTTCAACACAAACGCTACGCATTACATTACGCCCGACATTTATGTCTTGAATGTCGACGGTGAATTTATCGTGTCGCTCAATGAAGACGGCCAGCCGAAGCTCAAGATCAACAGCTTCTATAAAAAACTGCTCGCCGGCAACGACGCCGCAGCCGACAGGGCCCGGGAATACATACAGGAAAAACTCCGCTCGGCTGTCTGGCTGATCAAGAGCGTCTACCACCGGCAAAGCACTATCGTCAACGTCATGAAAAGCATCATCAAATTCCAGCGCGATTTTTTTGTATACGGCGAAGGCCATCTCAAGCCGCTGGTGCTGCGCGACGTCGCCGAGGACATCGGGATGCATGAGTCCAACATCAGCCGGGTGACGACCAACAAATACGCCCATACCCCGCACGGTATTTACGAGCTGAAGTATTTTTTCAACAGCGGGCTGGCCTCCGACGGCGGCGAATCAATCGCGTCGGAAAGCGTCAAGAACAAAATCAGGGACATGATCCAGGCGGAAGACCCCTACAAGCCGCTGAGCGATCAGGACATTGCAAACATGCTGACCGCCGAGGGGATACACATAGCCCGCCGGACGGTTACAAAATACCGTGAAATGCTGCTGGTCCTCTCATCCACCAAACGCAAGAAGCATATTTAACTACGAATGCAAAGGAGCTCCCATGGAAATTAACGTTACATTCAGGCATCTTGAACCGAACGAGTCCCTGAAACAATACGTCCACGAGAAGGTTTCCCGCGTTGCTAAGTACCTCAGCAAGGTGACCGAAATATCGGTTATTCTGACGCTGGAGAAACGCAGCAATATCGCCGAGGTGATCGTTAATGTCAACCGCGCACAGATGACCGCCAAAGAAGCTAATGACGACAACATGTACACGGCGATCGACCTCGTCATGGATAAAATTGAACGGCAGGCGAAAAAACACAAGGACAAGCTGACAAACCACAAGGAACACCGCAGCGCGCGCCACAACATTTTTTCGCCGGAAGATTTTGCCGGTATGAAAAACAACACCGCAATTAAAACAGAAATGATCGAGATCAGAAGCATGAGCGCCGATGACGCTGTGCTCGAACTGGGAGAAAGCGACGATGATTTTTATGTTTTTAAAAACAGCGAAACCGGCAAGGTAAACGTGCTGTACCGCCGCCGCAGCGGCGACTTCGGCCTGATAGAACCTGAAAACGGCTAACCCGAAACCACACCAGGACACCACTGACATGAACATAAGCACATTGCTGAACGAACGATTTATACTGCCGGAACTCAAGGGTACCACCAAACAGCATGTACTGGAGGAAGTCGTCGAACACATGGCCGCCTCCCAGGCGGGTATTAACGCAGGCGAGTTGCTCCGGGCGCTGCTTGAGCGTGAAAAACTCGGCAGCACCGGGATCGGCAACGGGATTGCGATCCCGCACGGCAAACTGGCCGGCTTGAACGATATCATCCTTGTGTTCGCACGCAGCACCGCCGGCGTTCCGTTCGAAGCCATAGACGGCAAACCCATTCATCTGATTTTCCTGCTGGTGGCCCCGGCCAGCTCGACCGGCGGTCATCTGAAGGCATTGGCGCGGCTGTCTCGACTGCTTAAAAACGATGATTTCAGGCATCGGCTGCTTACCGCCCCGACAGCCGCCGACATCCAGAACGCGATCGCCGAGGAAGACAGCCGCACGGCGGTATAGCGGCATTACAACCGCACCGTTCAATAACGCACGGCCGAACTTCCCTGCAGCCATGGCCTGACGGCATGTGACCCGGATGCTATGAACGACATTACGATCATTATTATCAGCGGTATTTCAGGGTCCGGAAAAAGTACCGCGCTTAAAACACTCGAGGACCTCGGGTTTTTCTGCGTTGACAACCTGCCGATCCTGCTGCTGCCGAAGTTCATCGAGCTGTGCACCGGCTCTGCCCATGCAATTTCGCGCGTCGGCCTGGTGATGGATGTGCGCGAAAAAACATTTCTGGCCGAGTACCAGCCGACCGTTCGGTCCCTCAGGGACGCAGGCTACCGGCTCGAGCTGATTTTTCTGGACTGCTCCGACGACGCAATCGTAAAACGTTTCAGCGAAACGCGCCGGCAGCACCCTCTCGGTGAAGGCACCTCGGTGCTCGAAGGCCTCGCCCGCGAACGCAGCATGCTCAGCCAGATAAAGGCGGATGCTGACCGCGTCCTCGACACGTCGAACCTGAATGTGCACCAGCTGCGCACGGTTTTTGAAGACATCTTCAGGGGGCTGTCACGGCGCACCATGAGGATTAATTTTCTGTCATTCGGTTATAAATACGGCCTTCCGATCGACGTTGATCTGGTGATGGACGTGCGCTTCCTGCCGAACCCCTATTTTGTCGACGCCTTGAAAGAACTGAGCGGCTGCGATCAGCGAGTGGCCGCATACGTGCTGCAATGGCCTGAAACCCGGGAATTCGTCGAGCGCTTTACCGGTCTGCTCAGCATGCTCATCCCCTTGTATGAACGCGAAGGCAAAGCATACCTGACGATCGCCATCGGATGCACGGGCGGCAGGCACCGTTCCGTCACGCTGGCCGAATGCCTGAAAGAAAGCTTCAGCAGAACCCGGTCCGGCGTTGCCGTCATGCACCGGGATATCAGCCGATAACGCAGGAAGCGCAATACGCGCTGCCAATGCGCCCGAGGGACGATCAAGGAGGCACTATGGTTGGAGTTGTACTGGTTGCCCACTGCAATCTGGCCCAGGAACTCGTTGCCGTACTCGAAAACATCGTCGGCACGGTCGACCAGCTCCAGGCGGTCGTGTTCGATCCTGATTTCAATCCGGACACCGCGCACAAAAAAATTTCAACTGCCGTAAAAAAAACGAACAGCGGCGACGGCGTCCTGATCCTGACCGACATGTTCGGCGGAACGCCGTCAAATATAAGCCTTTCGTTTCTCGAAGACGGCGTCGTTGAGGTTGTCACCGGGGTTAATCTGCCGATGCTCATCCGCTTGATCACCCTGCGTGAAAACAAACTGTCGCTGGCGGAGCTGTCAGCCGATTTACAGTCATACGGCAAACGCAATATATGCATTGCCAGCGAGCTGCTGAAGCGCCAGTCGGGTATTGGATCCAAACATTCATGAGCGCACGGCAGGCATGCACGGTTGCGCCGTACCGCTCCGAGCACATTGAGGATGCCTGGCTGATCGACCGGCTATGTTTTGTCGATCCGTGGCTGAAGCGATCATTTATCGAGGAACTCAAAGCTGCCTGCGCCCTGAACCGCGTTGCGGCTGATGAGAGCCGGGTGCTGGGATTCTGTTTCGGCAGAATTATCCTGGATGAATACACGATTCACCGTCTGGCCGTACACCCGGCGCAGCGGCGGCACGGCATAGCGGCATGCATGCTGCAATCCTGCCTGCGCCATGCTGCCCTTCGCGGAGCGCTCTGCTGCCATATCGAGGTCCGCTCCGGCAATACGGCCGCCCTGCGGCTTTATGAGGGCTTCAGGTTTGAGCGTATCGGCACGCGCACGGCCTACTACCGCGCCGGCGGTGAAGACGCCATCCTCATGCGCTGCATGCTCGACACGCCCAGACCCGGCCAAAGCGCGTAACAGGAGAACATCGTTCATGACCACACACCACGGCATTGCCCGTATCGTGACGACGGCCCTGAGCGGCACCGATACTGTTCATCTCGTTCTGGAAGCTCCCTGGCTGCTGCAGGCGCGTCCGGGCCAGTTCGTGATGCTGCGCGTCGGGGACGGCACCGCCCCGCTGTTGCGCCGCCCGTTCAGCCTGTGTGCCGTCACGCATTCCGGCATCGAGCTGCTCGTCAAGATCCGTGGAAACGGAACGGAGCGCATGGCCCGCTGGCCCGCCGGACACGCAGTCGACATCATTGGACCGCTCGGCAACGGATTTCAGCCTCCTCCTGCGGGAACCGCCTCGGCAGTTCTTGTCGCCGGCGGCATCGGCCTCGCCCCGCTGGTCTGCCTGGCGCGCTGGCTTCGTGACAACCGCCCGGAATGCGCCGTTCGCATGCTGCTGGGCGCCCGGACAGGCACAGATTGTGACGCGCTGATACCGTTCATACCGCCTTCATGCGCTCTTCAGATCGCCACCGACGACGGCTCGCGCGGAACCCGGGGCCTGGTTACCGACCTTCTGGAGGATGCAGCCGTCCTGCGCCCTGCCCCGGTATTCTACGGCTGCGGCCCGATGCCCATGCTGCAAGCCCTGGCCAACTGCGCGCGCAGAGCCGGCCTGCCCTGCTTTGTATCCCTTGAAGCGCACATGGCCTGCGGCGTCGGAGCATGCCTTGGCTGTACCGTCCCGGCAATCACACCCCGGGGCCCGGCACAGGTACGGGTGTGCGCTGACGGCCCGGTTTTTGACTCCAGGCTGATTTTCCCCTGATATATCAAAAACACATTACAGGTTTTTGTTCCCGGTCATTTCCCATTGAAACGTTGCCGGTTCAATCTGACAGGCGGGAGGTGTGCCCGCCCGGCGTTGTTTTCTGCAGGATTCGAAAATCAGCGTCCGCAGGCGGCATTGCAGAGTAAACAGCGGATTGGTTGACCTCCCCCAGTGATGGTGCCCGTCGTTTTAAAGTTAGCACCGGCACAGCATGGACCTCATTCCAAGGGCATACCACTGTGCCTGATTGCACAGCACCTTTTACGCAAAGAACCGTTACCGGCAGCGCTGAAAATGACGCTGGGGATTCGCTTGACCGATACTGGCCAAGATGCTACATTTCGCTTATTTCCCCCGCAAAGCAAAAAGGCAATACGTTGTGTTAACCGCTAAAACCGGTGGAGGAGCCATGATGTGCATGAGCAAGAGAACATGGGCGGCAGGTGTTGCAGCGCTATGCATGCTGTATGTGCTGATGCCGGGCAGCTGCCTGGCAGGTATTGATGAATGGACATGGATAGGCGGGTCGAACACGAGCAGCCAGTCAGGCATTTACGGCACCATGGGTGTGCCGTCTTCAATCAACGTGCCCGGAGCGCGCAATAGCAGCGTTTCGTGGGTTGACGGCTCGGGCTGCCTGTGGCTGTTCGGGGGTTACGGCTACGGCAGTACCGCTACCGAAGGCAACCTGAATGATCTGTGGCGCTACGATCCCGGAACAAACATGTGGACGTGGGTGAGCGGATCGAACACGCTCAACCAGGCCGGTGCCTACGGCATCAAGGGCATACCGGATGCCTCCAACCGGCCCGGCGCACGCGGGAACAGTGCGGCATGGGTTGATGCTTCCGGCAACCTGTGGCTGTTCGGGGGGAATGGTTATGACAAAAATGGTTACGTTACAGACCTGAACGACTTGTGGCGCTATGATCCGGCTGCGAACATGTGGACCTGGATGAGTGGATCAAGCGAGGGCTATGCGGGGGGCGTCTATGGCACGAAAGGCGTGCCGGATGCGGCCAATGTGCCCGGCGGGCGCGGCGCAAGCGTTTCGTGGGTAGACAGTTCTAATAATCTGTGGCTGTTTGGCGGCTATGTCAACGGTGGCTTCTATAACGATCTTTGGCGCTACGATCCCGGCACAAACATGTGGGCGTGGATGAGCGGAACGACCTCGATCAATCAGTCAGGCACCTACGGCACCAAGGGTACTCCTGCTGCCGCCAACGTGCCAGGTACGCGCTATAGCAGCATTTCCTGGATAGACGGCGATGGTAATTTCTGGCTTTTCGGAGGTTCTGGCTACGGAAGCACCACCTCCAGTGGCAGCCTCAATGACCTGTGGCGCTACGATCCCGGAACAAACATGTGGACGTGGGTGAGCGGGTCAAACACGGTCAATCAGGCAGGAGTCTACGGTACAAAAGGTGTGCCGGATGCGGCCAATGTGCCCGGCGCACGCTATCACAGCGTCTCCTGGGCTGATGGCGGCGGTAACCTGTGGCTGTTTGGCGGCGGTGTCTACCGGAATGACCTGTGGCGTTACGATCCCGGCACAAACATGTGGACGTGGATGAGCGGGTCAAACACGGTCAATCAGACAGGAGTCTACGGTACGAAAGGTGTGCCGGATGCGGCCAATGTGCCCGGCGCACGCTTTCTCAGCGTTTCGTGGGCCGACAATACGGGTAATCTGTGGCTGTTCGGGGGTACCGGCTACGGTAAGTATAGCTACACCGGCCGCTTAAACGACCTGTGGCGCTATGAACGGCCGCAATGCGAAACCGACGAAGACTGCGATGCTTCAAAGGTGTGCCGTCAGCAGCAGTGTTTTGGAACATGCACGATTGATTCTGATTGCTCTGACGGGCTGCTGTGTAACGGGGTGGAAACCTGCATTGACGGCCTGTGCCTTGCGGGTCCGTGGCCCTGCCAGGCAGGCCGGTATTGCGATGAGCAGGACAGCCGCTGCATTGAGTGCCTTGGTGGCGGTGATTGCGGCGATGGCCTGTTCTGCAATGGCGTCGAGGGCTGCGCTGACGGCGCATGCGTCGCAGGCGCATCTCCCTGCAGCGGGCAGCAGCGCTGCGATGAAGCGGGCGACCGGTGCGTGGAGTGCCTTGAAGATGCTGATTGCCCGCGGGGCGAGGTTTGTAATGTATCTGTCGGTTCATGCGCTGTGTGCGTCAGCGATGCCGACTGCCCAGGCGATGGCGTTTTTTGCAACGGTGTTGAAATATGCGTCGGGGGTGAGTGTATCGGCACAGCGCCCTGTCAGGACGGGGAGATCTGCGATGAGGTGCTCGGGTGTCCGCAATGCCTGAGCGATGTTGATTGCGGCGGCAGCGAATCCTGTAAAGGTTCAAGCGGCGTGTGCGTTGAATGCTATGCGGATCAAGACTGCTCAGCGGGCTATAGCTGCTCATACGGGATGTGCGCGGTGCCCGCATATGCGCAGTGGACATGGGTGAACGGCCCGGATACGACGTATGCGGCCGGCGTCTACGGCGCCAGAGGCGTGCCGGAAGCTGCCAATATGCCGGGCGCGCGCTATGACAGTATTTCCTGGGCAGACAGCACCGGCAATCTATGGCTGTTCGGCGGCAATGGCTACGGCAGCAGCACCTCCACATCCGGCCGCCTGAACGACCTGTGGCGCTATGATGCTTTCAACAACAAATGGACGTGGGTGGGCGGCTCAAATACGATAAATCAACTAGGCGTCTACGGCACCAAAGGCGTGCCGGAAGCTGCCAATGTGCCGGGCGCGCGCTCTGTAAGTATTTCCTGGACTGACAGCATGGGCAAGCTATGGCTGTTTGGGGGTATTGGCTACGGCAGCACCTCCACATCCGGCTACCTGAACGACCTGTGGCGCTATGATCTTGAGACCGGTCAGTGGACGTGGATGAGTGGCTCAAGTACGACTAATCAACTTGGCGTTTACGGTACGAAAGGTGTTCCGAATGCGGCCAATGTGCCCGGCGCGCGCTATGCCGGCATTTCCTGGACAGACAGCGATGGTAATTTCTGGCTGTTCGGGGGGTTGGGCTACGGCAGCACCTCCTCCGCTGGCTACCTGAACGACCTGTGGCGCTATGAGCCCGGAACAAACATGTGGACGTGGGTGAGCGGCGCAAATACGAAAAATCAACTAGGCGTCTACGGCACCAGGGGCTTGCCGGATGCCGCCAATGTGCCGGGCGCGCGTTCTGACAGCACTTCCTGGACTGATAATACGGGCAACCTGTGGCTGTTTGGGGGGTATGGCTACGGCAGCACATCCTCCGCTGGCTACCTGAACGACCTGTGGCACTATGAGCCTGAGACCGGACAGTGGGCGTGGGTGAGCGGCTCGAATACGACTGGCCAGACAGGCGTCTACGGCACCAAGGGGCTACCGGATGGTGCCAATGTGCCGGGCGCGCGAAGATATAGCATTTCCTGGACTGACAGCATGGGCAAGCAATGGCTGTTTGGGGGTATTGGCTACGGCAGCACCTCCATATCCGGCTACCTGAACGACCTGTGGCGCTATGAGGTGCCGCAGTGCATTGGCGATGATGAATGCGCTCAAGGCTACCAGTGCGTTGAGACTATATGCCAGCCGATCCCTGACGATCCCCCCTCCCTCGGTTCCGGCCCGCATGTGGCAGCCGGCTGGTGGCCGCTGCTGTCGTCCTCGCAGGCGAGCCCCACGTACCTGCGCCAGAATACAGGCCTGCTGTGGAACTTCAGCGACGATTTC
>CAIRTM010000119.1 GCA_903881505.1 uncultured delta proteobacterium
ATATACAGCGACAGGGTCGACTGGGCGGAAATAAAATTCTCATAGAACATAACAACGTAGAACAGCACCGCCGCTATGCTGAAGATGCTGACCAGCATGGCCTTGCGTTTGCCGAGCACAAAGGCTGCAAAAAGGCTGGGCAGGTAGAAAAGGTTCAGCAGGGCGAGCTTTTCAGCAATAACATAATTGAGCGCCACGACCGCCAGCAGGATGAACAGCACCGTTATCTGCTCGAAATTTTTAAATATATACTGTTTGAACGCATTCATACCGGCCTCCTCCATGCTGATCGAGCGCAGCGCGCATGCCTGCAAGGGGTAACGCTAAAGCAGGTTAATGTTGTTCTGTCCGGTGGTGGATTTCGCCGTCAAGAAATTGCCGCGGCCTTTCCGTCCTCCGCAGCAAGCTGCTGCTGAGGACGGGACGGCAGCGGCAAAAACCCTATTGCATACGAAACGTGCACCCGGTTCCGGCCGCACATGCGCCATGGAATCTGCCCGTATCGGTGTGCGCGGTGACAGCAGTATAGGAGCGCTGCAGGGCTGTGTCAAGGGCAACCTGCGGCGCGGGAGGGTTCGGCCGGCATGCCGACGACGGGCGGGCCGCAGAACGTATCAAGGCTCATGTCAAACGGAAAAAACGCTGAGAGCTTTTCGCGCTGCCCGGGGCTCAGCGGTGGCCGGCTGCTGCTGTTGCGGGCCGCAGGCATGTGCTGCCGGCTGATCACGCCGGGCGCTATAGCGAGAAAACCGCACACCCTGTCCAGGACAGGACCCGGGTCATGGAACAAGTCATCGCTTCGCAGGATGAGCATTTGGTCGCGGTTGAAGCAGTGCAGCCAGCGGGTAAGCTGGCGGCCGTAATTGCTCCGTGCAACCGGGCAGCAATGCTCATAACTGTAGCTGAAATAGCCGTCGTCATGCATGAGTTTCTGTTCTTCTATGGAGGCGATCTTCCGGTCCCGGGCGAAATACTCCTCAATTGAAAGATCCGGCGATATAAAACCGGCGTTTTTCTCATGATAATACTGTGAAACGGCCCGGTCCAGCGGATCGCGCAGCACAACAATAAGTTTGACCGCCGGATAGAGCTGAAACACCTTGTGCGGCACCCGCGGATGATACAGATACTCGGGGGTCGCTTCAAACAGCAGTCTGTCGCGATGCAGCAGGCGCTCATACGCAGCCTTCCCGCGGCCCACAAGCTGCCGTTCATACCACTGCCGGGTCCGGTGCCCTTTGTGATAGCCGTCACCGTCCTTCGGTCCGGCATGAAACCAGTGCAGTTCCTTGCAAGCGGGCGCATGGATCTGCGGGTGCGCGCACAGATACTGATACAGTGCCGTCGTTCCCGCGCGCTGGGCGCCGATAATTAAAAAATCAGGCTCACCGGCCCTGCCGCTGATGCGCCGCACTCCCCGCGCAATCATGCGCGGCAGAAAACTTCGCGCGCTGCGAACCCTGTGATGCCGCAGCCCGGGCTCAATAAAGTGCCCGGCCTGCCGTTCCATATCCCGGCTGTCATCAGCCGGAAGACCCGGAATAAAGGCCCGGATTTTTTCAATAACGACACGCGGCGTTTCAGTCAGCTGGTCAAAAGTAACCGTCACCGATTCAAGCCCTGCCAGATTACGCTCGATTGCGCTGATGTGTTTTGCATAATATGCGCGGCCGCTTCCACGCGGCAGGCCGTCGCGCTCATGCAGAGACCTGATCACCTCGCGCATATCCCGTTGTATGACGACAATCCTGACATCGATTCCCAGGCCGCTGAAAATTTCCCGATACAGCGGCAGCAGCAGACAGAGCCGCGGGTCCTTGATCACAAAAATTTCACGCCCGCGGTAATCATCCAGGATGATGTTTTCCAAAGTTTCCCGTGCCCGGCGCGTCTCCGGGCGCTCCAGCCAGCCGGCGGGCAGATCTCCGGATTCAGGCGCGCGCGCCCCCAGCGCTTCAAGCAGGGCGTCGTTGACTGCAACTATTTTTCTGGGCTCGAAATGACCTTTCGTATTGGAGCTGTTAGGACCGATCAGGTCTGCGCCCGGATATGCTCCCATAAGGCTGAGCAGCCCCGCCAGGGCCGACGTGCCGCTGCGGTGCATTCCGACGACCAGCACGGCGGTCCTGCGGACAGGGGCGCCGTGCGGCGCATATGTGTGCCGTATCCCCGCCATAAGCGATCGATGGTAATAACGGTCGGCTACGGCAAGCATGGATTTGTCTTTTTTCAGATACCGGCTCAGCGGGCGCTCGATAAAGCCGACCTTGCTCCCCTGACGCCCTATCCTGAGCCACAGCTCATAATCTTCGTAGCCGATGCCCTGTTCGAGCAGTTTTTCATCGTACATGCCGATGCCGATCAGCGCCCGCCGGTCGAACATGGCCATGGCATCGATGTAATTGCCCCGCAGCAGGTGCCCGAAATCAAACGGATCACAGGAAACCTGGCCGCAAAAACGGCCGGTCCCATCGAACACATCGATCACGCCGTAACAGGCGACGCGCTCCGGGTCGGCGCGCATGCAGGCCACATGCTCCGCAAGGCAGGCGGGATATATCTCATTATCAGCATCCAGGATAAACACGCAGTCACCCCGGGCATGGCGTATGCCCTGGTTGCGGCAGTGCGACACACCCGTATTGACAGTTTTGTCGATAATCGTGAGCGGCATCCCGCAGGAAAGAAACGCGCTGCACCGGGCCAGGGAGCTGTCGGTTGATGCGTCATTGACGATAATGATCTCAAAATCCCTCAGGGTGCTGTTCAGGACGGAGCGAACACAGGCTTCGATATACTGTTCGTAATTGTACAGGGTAATCACAACCGAGACCGTGACGGGAGCGGCGCCCGCCTCACGCTTGACAATCCGCACATCCCGCTCATCGAACGCGGCAATAGCGTCGAGCTGGCGCCTGCGGGCATCTTCATACCAGCGCACCATGTCCTGCTCGGGTGCACAGGTCAGCCGCCGTTCAAAAAAACCGTGGAACAGATAATGATCAGCCGCGTCCTGCTCTGTTTGCAGGCCGGCACTGCGCAGATCAGGGTAATAATCAAGATAGAATTTCCAGTCAAAGCCTTCAGGGACCGCAACGGGAGCGTCTGCGCGGCCGAACAGGGCGGCAAGACGGCTCATGCGCGCGAAACGACGCAAAGCAAGGATTGCATGTTGTTGAATGGGGCGCTGCATAGTTGACCATCATATAGCTGCAACCGCAGCACGCGTCTGCGGCAGTGTCTGCCGGACCATAGTACCACAGGTATCGCGGCATGCATGCGCTTTTTTAACCGCAACGCGGCATACCAGGCGGCCCGCGGTATGCACGGCCTATCCCCTGATTTTTCCATCGGAGCCGGATGTTTATGCTGCAGCAGCATTTCACGCTGTACGATAGCGACTGCGGCGGAGGGTCATGCTCCGCCATGGCAGCATGATGTTTATC
>CAIRTM010000120.1 GCA_903881505.1 uncultured delta proteobacterium
CGCGCAGGCTGAGGCCGATCTTGCGGTTGCGCTTGTCGATGCTGATGATCAGCACATCGAGCTGGTCGCCGACGGCGCCGACGTCCTTTACATCCTTGGCCTTGTCTTCGCCGACCTCGGAAACGTGCACGAGGCCCTCGACGCCCTCTTCAAGCTCAAGAAAAATGCCGAAGTCGGTCACGTTGGTGATGGTGCCTTTGACCATCTGGCCGCGGCGGTATTTGCGAGGAACGTCTTCCCACGGATCGGGTTCGAGCTGCTTGATGCCCAGGGAGAAGCGCTCGTTCTGCTTGTCGATGCTGAGCACAACCGCCTTGACCATGTCGCCCTTTTTGAACATTTCGGCCGGGTGCTTGATTTTTTGCACCCAGGAAATGTCGGAGATGTGCACCAGCCCGTCGATGCCCTCGTCAAGGCCGATGAAAATACCGAAATCGGTGATGTTCTTGATTTTGCCCTCAACCACGGTCCCGACGGGGTACTTTTCTTCGATAACGCTCCACGGGTTGGGCTCGAGCTGCTTGAGGCCCAGGGAAATGCGCTTGCGGTTGATGTCCATGTCGAGCACGATGGCCTCGACCAGGTCGCCGATGGACAGTACCTGCGAGGGATGCTTGATCTTTTTGGTCCATGACATCTCAGAAATGTGGATCAGGCCCTCGACGCCTTCCTCAAGTTCGATGAACGCGCCATAATTGGTGATGTTGACGACTTTACCGGTCACGCGCGTCTGCAGCGGATACTGCTTCTGCACCAGCTCCCAGGGGTTGGTTTTGAGCTGTTTGTAGCCCAGGGCCACGCGCTGCGTTTCGCGGTCGTAGTTCAGAATTTTCACTTCGGCCTCATCGCCGATATTGAAATAATCGCGCGGGGAGGTGATGCGGCCCCAGGAGATATCGGTAACGTGCAGCAGGCCGTCGACGCCGCCCAGGTCGATGAATACGCCGTAATCGGTGATGTTTTTGACAATGCCCTTGACGATGGCGCCTTCCTCGATCCGCTTGAGCGTTTCGGCGCGCAGGCTTTCGCGCTCTTTTTCAAGAATCGCGCGGCGCGAAAGCACGATGTTGCCCCGCTTGCGGCTCAGCTTGAGAATTTTGAATTCCAGGGTCTGGCCGATCAGCCTGTCAAGGTCGCGCACCGGGTGCAGGTCGATCTGCGAGCCGGGCAGGAACGCTTTCAGTCCGATATCGACCGCCAGGCCGCCCTTGATGCGCGATACGATCCGGCCTTCGATGACGCCGTCGTTCTCAAAAACCTCGTTGACACGATCCCAGACCTTCATGCGGTCGGCCTTGTCCTTGGACAGCAGCATCATGCCGTTTTCGTTTTCCCAGCCCTCTATGAAAACATCGATTTCGTCGCCTTCCTTGACGTTGATCTGGTTGTCGATGTTTTTGAACTCTTCGATCGGAATCTGGCCTTCGGACTTGTAGCCGACGTCAACGATCACGTAATCCGGCGTGATCTTGATGACGGTACCGCGGGTGACTTCCTCGACCTGCATTTTTTTGCCGGAAAAGCTCTGTTCCAGCATCTGTTCGAATGATTCCGGGGCTTCGGCTGCTGCGGCTTTTACGTCTTCTTCCATTGTGTGTGCTTCCTGCTGTGTTGGGGTTATGGGTTTGTTGGTTCCGTTAACATGTTTCCTGTGTTCCCGTTTGTGTGTATGGCAACAAAGGGCGCCCGCGCTCGATATGCGAAACCAGAGCGGTGAGCACCTCTTCGATTGTCATCAGGCTTGTATCAAGTATGACAGCGTCAGGGGCCGGTTTGAGCGGTGCGTGCAGTCGGGTTGTGTCATTATGATCGCGCTGTTCGACTTCTTTCAGCACACCACTATACTCCATCGGGATATTTTTTTCAATAAGTTCTTTATGGCGCCGCCGGGCCCGGACTTCCACGTTCGCGTCGAGATAGAACTTGAAGGGCGCCTGCGGAAAAATGACGGTTCCGGCATCGCGGCCGTCGGCCACGACACCGTTTTCCGCGCAGGCGCGCTGCTGGGCGACCATGGCGGCGCGCACGCAGGGCTGGGCCGACACGGCCGAGGCCAGCATGCTGATTTCGGGCAGGCGGATCTCGCCGGTCACGTCCGCGCCGTCGAGGAAAACAAGCTGGCGGCCGCCGTCCCGGCTGAAGCTGATGCGGATCCGGCCGCACAGCCTGCCCAGCGCGGCGTCGTCGTCAGGGGCGATGCCGCGCTGGCGCGCGGCAAGCGCCACCGCGCGGTACATGGCGCCGGTGTCGAGGTAGAGTATGCCCAACCGCTCGGCCAGCATGCGTCCGATCGTGCTTTTGCCCGATCCCACAGGTCCGTCAATCGTAATAACAGGGGCTGTGTGTGTTTTCATGGCGCGGGGTTTTTCAGTTCCGCGGGGCAGCGGGCTTGCGCGCGGGCGCTTGTCAGCGCCGTCCGCCCCGGGGGTATGATCCCATCACTTTCATAAAGGCGGCAAGGCCGGAGATTTCGGCCAGGGCCTCGGCAACAGGCGCATCCTGGGCATGTCCGACGATATCGATGAAGAAAATATATTCCCAGGGCTTGGAGCGCGACGGCCGCGATTCAATTTTTGTCATGTTGATGCCGTGTTTGCCGAACGGCTCGAGCATAGTGTGCAGGGCGCCGACCCCGTCTTTGATCGAGAACATGAGCGAGGTTTTGTCCTGTCCGGTGCGCCCCGGCCCCCGGGGGCCGATGACCCAGAACCGGGTTGAGTTGTACGGGTTGTCTTCGATGCGCTCCCTGAGCACCGGGATTGCATGCACGCGCGCGGCGTGCTGGCTGGCGATCGCGGCGGCGGCCGGGTTGTCGCGTACCGTCATTGCGGCCGAGGCCGTACTGGTGGTTTCCTCGATAGCCGCGTTCGGCAGATTTTTTTTCAGCCACTGGCAGCACTGGGCCAGTGCCTGCGGGTGCGAATAGACGACTCGGATATCCTCAAGCTTTGCGGCTGTCGACAGCAGGCTGTGGGTAATCTGCAGCAGGATCTCAGAGCAGATCTGCAGGGGCGAGTCGATGAACATGTCGAGCGTTACGTTGACGACGCCCTCGGTTGAATTCTCTATCGGCACCACGCCGTAATCGGCGCGCCCGCGTTCAACCTCGTCGAAGATATCTGCAATGCTGACCGTGTGGGTCAGCTCTACTGCCTGTCCGAACTGCTGCACGGCAGCCTGATGGGAAAACGTAGCCTCGGGGCCGAGGCACACTACGCGCATGGTTTTTTCAAGGTTCAGGGACGCTGAAATGATTTCGCGGAAAACCGGCCTGATGGCCTGCGTCGGAAACGGGCCGGCATTGGAGGATATCAGGCGGTCATAAATAGATTCCTCGCGCTCAAGCACATGAAAACGCGCTCCCGGCTTGCTCTGCTTTGCGCGGCCGACTTCCAGCACATGGCGGGCGCGCTCGTTCAAAAGCTCAAGCAGGCGGTCGTCGATTGCGTCGATTTTTTCGCGCAAATCCGCAAGGCGCTTCTGTATCTCATCCATGGGCGGTGTCTCTTTTCGGCGCGCGCATCGCTCCTGTTCAGGTTGATGGAACCGTGAGCGAGCCGCTGTTCATTGAGTAAATTATAAAATATATTAAAAAAACACCACTAAATCAAACTTTTTTTTGGTCGTGAGATGATGATCCCGGAGCGGAATGAAACGGGAAGATCCGGGCGGGGGAGGTTAGACGGGCGTTGCCTGCCGTATCAAGGATTTCCCGTGTGCGTTGCAGAGCCGGTCGCAAGACGATATTGCCTGCAGATGCTCTTTACATTATAATGAGCCCCAAAACGCCGACGCTGCCGCAGGACGGGCAGGCCGGGTTGAAAGGCCGGGTCGTTTTCAGCTTTTTGGCCTGCACAATCGTATATGGTGATGTAAAACGCTCATCAGATCCCGGACATGCCCCGGCTATTTCGGGGCAGGACGACCGCCCCTTCTGTCGTCCGGGATCAGGGGGAAACTACCGGTTCACGACGGAAACGGTACATCAGCGGTGTCTATTATGGATCGAAACCCTACGAAAGATTTTATTTTCATATTTATTTTTTTCTTTATAACCTACGCGTATTTTTTCCAGGGCGGCGGCTGGAATCAGAACTGCCGGGTCAGCCTTATGCGCGCTATGCTTCATGAACAGACCTTTGTAATAGATTCATTTTTGGAGCCTTCAACAGCGCATGATATCGCATTTGACAATACCGGGGACTGGTCCTATTACGACGGTCATTATTATATCAATAAATCCCCGGGGCTTTCAATGCTTGGATTGATCCCGTTTGCCGTCGCGCATTATCTGACCGGGACCTTGTTTCATTTGGACAGTGAACTGCAAGTGCTTTTCAGTACGTATGCCAGCACGGTTTTTACGGTGGGTATATGCGGCGCCCTGTTATGTGTGGCGTTATTCTATATGATCAGCGTGGTATTACGCCTGCCCCGTCCAGCGGCACTGATGCTGACATTTTTTTTCGGCCTGGGCACCCTTGTTTTTTCATACGCTACCACGTTGTACAGCCATGTCCCGGCCGCTTTTTTTTCGTTCGTATCATTCCTGCTGGCTATGCATGCCGGACGCGGCGGAACGCGGCACGTGAAAAAAGCCGCTTTGCTGTCGGGCTTGTGCGCATCGCTCGCGGTGTTCATAGAGCCTTCGACTGTTTTGATGCTGGGCTTTGTCGCTGTCTTTCTACTGAGTCGCGGCAGTGGAAGAAAATACCTGCCCCTGTTTCTTATAGGCTGCGTTCCGTGCGGTCTTTTGCAGTGCCTGTATAATGCCGTATGCTTTGGAGGACCCTTTGAGTCCAGCTATGCATACGCCAATGATGCCGTAATGGTCAGGATCAACGGCAGGCTGTTCGGTGTGCCCAGGTTTATGACAATGATCGAGATGCTGTTCCTGCCCTACCGTGGCCTTTTCGTGACCTCTCCGGTAATGCTGATGGCGTTACCCGGGGCCGTGCTTTTTTTGAAAGAAAAGAAATTCAGGGCGGAAGCCCTTTTCTTTATCATGGTTTCGCTGGGGTTTTTTGTGTATATGGCCGGGTTTCATGCATGGCATGGTGGGTTCACCGTGGGGCCGCGGTATTTGCTGCCCGCCTTTCCATTCATGTTCATGCTCTGCGTCTATGCGCTGCGCGCTTTCCCGAAATCCTTCGCTGCCCTTGGTGTGGCCTCGGTTTTTATCAATGTTTGTATTACTGCCGTTGGGAATGAAATTCCGTTTACCGAGAAAAATCCATTGATCAATGTTGTTTTGCGTCAAATCCTCCAGGGCAATGTCTCGATCAATCCAACTCCCGTGTCGCATTTCGACCGCTATTTTTGCATATATGAATTTTTAAATATAGAAGCATGGCCGCAAAATTTTAATTCTTTCAACCTGGGCGAGTTTTTCTGCCCGCACAGTCTTATGAGCCTTCTTCCCCTGTTTGCCGTATGGGCTGTGCTTGCGCTGCCGTGGAAACGCTGTGCAGTGTAGCGCTCCATGGCCCATGTGCAGTGCGGATAGTGCGCTGCCAGCATCCATAGCCCGTGAGGCGAGGGGATTAATAATCAACGGTAACCCCCTGCTGTGCCGGAGGCTGAGGACGCAACCATCGTTTGATATAAATCGCTGGCCCGTTATTCAACGTGCCGGGATTCGTGCCGACTGTGCGCGCGTGACGGGGCTTATCCCCGATGCACCATCTGCATCACTGGCGCATAGAGTGTGTAAGCGGTAGCGGGCGCGGCCGTTGCCGGGGTCCGGCTGCCCGGCGGCATCAACCTTGACACAAAAACAGCGCTGTTTTATAGTTACACGACGTACGACAATCCTGCACATCAGCTCGATAATCCGCGTATGAATTTCTTGAAGGACGCAAGCAAAACATATTGTCTTGTCTTTCTGGCAATCTTTGCCGTGTTTGCCGGGATCGCATGGCAACCGCTGCCCTGGTTTGAATGGAGCGACGGATGTGAGCACGCAGCAACTGTCAGAGAGCTCACCTGTTCCATGACAAGCCCTAAAAATCCTTTTCTTGACCTTCCCGGGGATACTTCACCCCGATTTGTTCCGTCGATTATTATTATGGCGTTCCTCCAAAGGATGTTTTCTCTGGATGTTTTTGTCGTCCTGGGAATCATGTCCGCAATCTGCTTTGTTTTTCTGGGTTGGGGGGTCTACCTTTTTTCAAAAGAATTTTTCCGGGATGACCGCCAGGGGCTCTATACCCTGATTTGTATTTTGTTTTTATGGGGGCGCGGATGGGATGGTGCCAATGGCTTCATGTTCAGCTCCCTTGTTTTTAACGCATACTATCCATCGGTGGTCTCTTTTATAGGGATTTTTTTTGGCCTCACCATTCTTTTGAAGCATATACGCAGGCAGGACTGGAAAAGTTTTATCGGTTTTGTCGCATTGAGCTGCCTCATAGCACTCAATCATCCCGTGACCGGTGCATTCTTTTTTATGCTGGCCGCGCTGCTGATTGCAACCGAGGGATACCAATCGAAAAAAAACTTCTACATGTTCGCAGCAGCGCTGGTTGCCGCCTTTTTCACGAGCGTGCTGTGGCCATACCATGATTTCATTAAAAGTGCTTTTTTTATTCTCAAGGGGCAGGGTAACCAGTTTTGGGAATACAACCAGGCCCATTATTGGCTTTATTCACAGCAACTATCCCGGGCGGGCCCCGCTTTTTTAGGGCTTATCCCCCTGGCATACTTTGCGGTAAAAAACCGCCACCGCTTCCTGGTTGCCGGATTCACGGCTTTTTTTATCTTGTATGCCGCCGGATATATCTTTCATATTATTCTGCTCGAGCGGTGTATTTTTTACTGCATGTTGTTTCTCCAGCTGGCATTCTCGCGACTGCTGAAAAATGTTATCGAGCCCGCAGAAACGCCTGTACATTTAACATTATGGAAAGGCATTAGAATTGTTTTTGTCACGGGTCTTTGCGCCGGTTTTTTCATCCAGTTGTACATGACAGGCAAAGTGTATCTGCCCCAGTGGGTCGCCTTTACGCCGCAGTTTCGTTTGAAGTCGTATGAGCATCCGCTTAAAAAATACATCGACCTCAAACCGTATCTCGGCAGAGGTGATATCGTGCTCGCGGACATTTTCACGTCGTGGGTGCTGCCGTGCACTACCGACGTCAAAGTCGTACCGCTGTTGCATAATATTCCGTGTTTTTTTGAAAATATTGAACGTGTGCATGACACGATGCAATTTTTTATATCGCCCGGTGACCGGGACGGCATTTTGAAAAAATACAGGGTTACGCATGTTCTGATCAACAAAAAGAAAATCCCCGACGAGAAAACGCCTTCCGACATCCCGTATCGTTTCATTCCTCGGCCCGAAGAGGGATTGCTTTCCTCGTTGGCCGGAATGGGCACGGTTGTGCTGGACGACGAGAATTTCCTGCTTGTTGAGGTGGAGGGTGCGCCTCGGCCGCAGCAGCCCGCAGATAAAACATTGTACGGGAAAACGCCCCGGCCTTCGGTGCCCCTGGAACGGTGAGGATGCTGCGGCATCGCTGCCGGAGCACGGCTATGTTAACCGGAACCGGGGGAGCTTTCGAATGCTTCCGTCCTCAGGCGATAGAAAACCGATACAGATGGCGTTCATTGCTGACCCGTTGTTGAGTCATCCCCGGCTACTTCAACGTTGAACAGTCCTGAATAGAATGAAGAAAAGACCATTTGAAGTCCCAGCATTGTTACTGTTGAACCAACCATCCCGGCTTTGGTGAGCGGTACGTTGAGAACCCCCGCATTGTGGGGCTGCGCTATGAAAGCAAAAATCTGATAGCCGACCCATGTGCACATTCCCAGTCCTGCAAGGCTCAGTATAATGCCAAGGACGATCCCTTTCTCCAGGGTGAAACTTCTCATGAATCGGTCAACAGGATCGTTTCTGACCATGAATGCCTTGAATTGCGCAAATCCCCGTGCCGTAATGCCGAGAAAAAGAATTTGTGCCCCCAGAAATATCAGCCCTTGCGCGAAGAACATGGTAAAAAAACCAAAGCTTTTAAAATTCAGCAGGAGCAGGCACGTCATGATTGCGGAACCGGTCAGCAGGGATATTGCACCGGGTATAAGAAAAAGCCAGGTAGGCGCAAATAAACAGATGAAACGCAAATGCCTCCAGCCGTCCCTGAAGGGCCTGAGATGGGGCGCACGGCCGCGCTTGTCCGGGAAAAGAGACGTGGGGACTTCAATCGTTTTCAGGCGCAGCATGAATGCCTTGATAACCATCTCAGACGCAAACTCCATGCCGCCTGCCTTCAAGTTAAGCTTCTCAAAAGCCTTTTTGGTAAGACCCCGCATGCCGCAGTTTACATCGGATATTGATGCGCCAAAGAAAAGATTGATGATGAACGTCAGCACGGGCGTTCCGAGGTGCCGATTGAGAAATGGCATCGCACCCGGATGAATCGTTCCCCTGATGCGCGACCCCATTACAAAGTCGGCACCCTCCCGCAACGGGGCAATGAATTTCGGTATGTCATTGAAATCATACGATCCGTCAGCATCAGCCATAATCAGGAATTTGCCCAGCGCGGCGCGCATGCCGCAGATGAGGGCATTGCCGTAACCTTTTTTGAGCGCGTGGACAACGCGGGCACCGTGTGCGAGTGCAACCTGTACCGAGTTGTCGGTCGACCCGTTGTCAGACACAATGATTTCACCCGCTATGCCTGCTTTGTGCATTGCGTTTTTTGCTATGTCAATACAGGCACCCAGCGTTTTTTCTTCATTAAGGCAGGGAATAGTGACCGATACTTCAGGCTGTTCCATAATGCGCACTCCTTGCATCTCCACCCGGGTTCATCCGGCAGCCGCACGGGCATTCCAGTGATATCCGCACTCAGTTCTTGATCCACTTGAGAAAGTTTGCCGCCTGCAAAACCTGACGGAGGGATTTTATTTTTATGAGCTGGTCTATAATATATCTGGGGCGGAGGTAGAATTTCTGAAAAGCGGTCTGCCGATACCGGTCAACATCCGCAGGCGAAACCGATCCTATGTTCATGACAGAATTCCCGCCGTAATCATATTCCGACCAGCTTTCCGCCGTAATCCAGCCCTTCTCGCGGGCCATTTCGCCAAGAGGGGTTTTGGGAATGGGGACAGCGCAGTAACACTGCATGTAGTCAAGGCCGAGGGTTCGGATATACTTGATTGTTTCCTGGGCGGTCGACTCTGTTTCTCCCGGCAGTCCGAAAATAAAATGGCCCATGGTGGGAATTTTAACTTTTTTGCAAAGCTTGACCGCTTTTACGATTTGCTCGACAGTCTCATTTTTTTTCGCATTGTTTAAAATTTCCTGGGAGCAGCTTTCAATACCCATTCCCAGAAGCACACATCCTGCGGCCTTCATTTTTTTGAGGATATCCTCTTCAATCAGATCAGCCCGGGTGGTCGTCATCCAGGAAATTTTAAGGTCCCTTTTTATGATTTCATCACACAGGGCGATGCCAAAACTCTTTTCAAGAGTGAACACCTCCTCCCAGAAAAGGAAGTCCTTTATGCCGTGCTCTTTCATGCAGAGCTCTATTTCATTGATGACATATCCTACGGAATGATGGCGCAGTTTTTTCCCGTAATAGATATTTGCAGTGCAGAAGATACAGGGATAGGGGCAGCCGCGCGCAACATTCACCAGGGTAAAGGGGTGACCGTTGTTAGGCAGCTTGTAACGGTCAGTTTTTAAGAGATCCCGTGCGGCCACGGGTATGGTGTCAAGATCCTGGATGAAAGGTCGCACGTCACCTTTTTTTACCCGGCCCTCTTCACGCCACAGCAGACCTTTGATGGGAATGATTTTTCCTGTCGACTGATAGTTGATAAGGAATTCCTCAAAGGTTTCTTCGGGTTCACCGAATATCGCAGCATCATAGCCGGCAATATCATGCAGGGAGGTTTCCTCCAGCAGCGTGAAGAATACGCCAAACCCGAGCATGACAGATCCGGGACATTTTTCTTTAACCCTGCGGCAAAAATAGTCATCACTCTCTATTGATGGAAATGTGGGGCATGTAACGACAAGGTCGGGTTTGAAATCGACGACAGTACCTACGGTTTCCTCAAGGGTGAAATTTTCAACATTCCAATCGATAAGACGCACTTCGCCATATTTTTTTGCTATGCTGGCAAGGATGGCAAGCGTCAGCGGCGGCCAGACGGCAGCCCATGAGTCGACGCTTTGCATGCAGCGCCCCTCACGAATAAATCGCTGATTGTCCCGTGTCGGGGGATTTACAAACATTATCTTCATTATGGATTCCCTTGTTGAAATCGTTACTGTTGTTTAAGAAACAGGCTGATGATGGCCCGCCGGTACGTTATGATGAACTTGCATAGATCCAGAAACCTGAAATTTTTCAGATAAAAATTGAGAAGCCCCCTGCGCTGCCATTTTTCAAGTGTTTTAATCGGCAGCCCTTCCAGTTCCAGCGCCTTGCCGCCGTATTTGTCGTATTTTGACCAGTCCCTGCTCAGCAGGCGGTATCCGCCTTCACCATGCTGCGCCATGTCATATATCTTTGTCCCCGGATATGGCGTCATGACTCCTATCGCCACCGTGTTAGGGTTGAGCCGTGCGGCAAGATTTATTGTGTCCTTAATTGTTGCAAGCGTTTCATGCGGATGCCCAAGTATGAAATTTGCCTCGACGGCAATGCCTGCGCTTTTGATGATCCGGACCGCATTTTCGGCCTGCTCAACGGTTATGCGTTTATTGATGTGCCTGAGAATTTCATCGTTGCCCGATTCGATGCCTATTTCCAGTGAAAAACACCCGGCTTCCCGTGCTTTGCTGATAAGTTTTTCGTTCACAAGGTTTACGCGGGTCAGGCCGCGCCACCGTATGCGGTTTGGAATGTTGCGCTGTATCATCAGGTTAAGGGTGTCGAAGGTAAGCTGATCATTAAACAGCAGAATTTCATCGAGAAAGTATATGGTATGTGCGCCGTACTGCTCAATGGCATATTCCATTTCACCCACAACGCTCTCCGCGGAACGCCGGCGCACCTGCCTGCCCAGTACCTGCATGCAAAACGCGCAGCTGTACGGGCAGCCCCTGCTTGATATCATGACATAGTAATCATGTTTACCGGTAAGCCGCTGGTTCTCGGCATAGTAGTGATGAAAAGCAGGGTAGGGTAGGGTTTCCAGCTCGGCATCGGTTAATCTGTCGCGGGCCGGATTCACGATCACATCATGAGAGTCCCGATATACCAGACCGTTTATTCCACGGAGTTTGTCGCTATTCCTGCTCTGGACGGCCTGTGCAAGAGCAAGCATGGTCTTTTCGCCCTCACCGTAAATGCCGTAGGTGAAGCTGGGAAATTCCACGAGTGTTTCCTGGGGGAGTGCTGTGATATGGCAGCCGCCGATAACTGCCGGTACGTCAGGCAGCCGCGCCTTTAAAAGTGCGGCAATGGTATGGGCCATACAGATTTCGTGGGTCATTGATGACAGGCCGATAATATCAGGTTCGTATGCCACGACGAACTCAACCGTTTGGCGGTCGGTCCATCCATTGTAGTTGGCATCGAAGATTTTGACCTGTATCCCGTTTGACTCAAGATATGAAGCGATATAGCTTATACCCAGGGACGGTTTGGCGGTGTTCCAATACGGATTGACTTCCGGCGGTCTTATGAGCGCAACTTTTATGGCATCCATGGTATATCTTGAACAGTCGGCTGCAGTATAAGTTTGTAGAAGTTATCGTGAGCGGTCGATAGTAGGTTTGCGTATAAAATAATGCGGTTTCCCTCTGCGCGTGTTCAGTGTTTTTTGTGGTATGTTTGTGATCATGCTTGACAGGAATTGACTGTTTTGAGTTGGGCAGACTATAAAACAGGCTCGTTTGCGAGTCAATACAAAGTTTGCCGTACCTTGCAGGCGGTCCGGCCCGTACAAAATGAACGGTATACAATAAAAATGGGCGGCCTGCCTGGCGGTATGTATAATAAAGTGCTCTCACCCGCAGCATCCCGCAAAATCTGAAAGCCGTTTTTTATTCGTCAGGCATGGCGAACGAAGGGGGGGCTTTGATTGCAGAATGAAAGATCGTTCGCTGCTATTGAAACGGGGCCATGCGGACAGGCTTTTGCCGCATGCTGCCTGCGTAACGCTGAAGGGACGTTTTCTGCGCGATCGTATGACGGGTGCGGAGCACCGGCCGTCTGCCGGGAAGAAGCCGATACCCGCCATCCACGGGCTGTGCCGGACATGGTCGAACACGGATCAATCCCGGGCGTTATGCGGGGCAGCTTCGGCTAATGCCGTGTCACCTGCGGAGGCGGGGCAGCGGCTGCAGGGGCGGCCACGCAGATGCGCGTGGCCAAATCGGGCCTGATTGCACACACGGCAGAACCGGCCTGCTTGAAGATCAGCTCAACGCCGAGCGCCCCCTCGCCCGGAACGCGCACGGATGAGTTGACGAAAAACAGGTTCATCAGCCCGTGATGGGGCGGGATATGCATCGGGCCCGACAGTCGGCAGATTATTTTCCCGCTGCAGCGCACCTGAAGGTCAAAGCCGTCAATGCCGGGGGCGCTTCCGTCGTTGAGCAGCCGGATGAAAAAGCCGAGCCTGAGCGGCACGGGCCAGCGCACGGCATCCGGCGAGGGCGTGTTGATCATGATGCGGTCTTCGTAGACGCCGACCAGCGTGACCTTGCCGCCGACTTCCTGGCGGATGTCATCGCAGATTATGAAATCAATCAGTTTCATGGCGGGTACAATTTTAAAACATCCGGATGCTGCGTTGCATCTTCAGGTGGAGCAGCCTGCGGAAACGTGTACCGTTTGCGGGGTGCACAGTACACCGCGCGTCTGTTATAGCTCCCGGTCAAGAAAATCTTCGGCGATCCGCACCAGCTCGACCCAGCGGCGCATGGGATAGGCATGCCGTTCGGTCTGTACGCTGATGTTTTTCCACAGGCAGCCTGCCAGCCAGCGCTTGCAGTCGTCCTTTTTGCCCAGCAGGCCGAACAGCTCATCGCGCAGCTTTGTGATGCCGGCGCGGTCATCGGGGAGTTCTTCGTCCAGCCAGTAGCTGGCAAGCACGCTCAGTATGTCGCGGGTGATCTGGCGGCGCCCCGTGATCAGTTCATCTTTGGACGGCAGCGTGCCTCTCCAGCGCAGGCACCCGATGCTGCTGACCAGGATGTCAACCCGGCGGGTGAATTTGAAGTGGCAGGCCGGCTCGCTTGATCCGCCCACGTCGCACAGAAAGTCACGCGCAGCCGGACCCATCTCGCGCCTGATGTCGGCCTCAAGGCCGTGCATGCGCGCCTGCCAGCCGGACGGGAGCGGATGCACGGTAAAGGGCGCAAGGTCTGTTTCGGGATCGCGGGCGTTGTTGCCCCAGAACGAGCAGTTCATCACGCGGCTTGCCAGTCCCCAGTAGGTGCGCTCGGCCAGTGTGCGCTTGAGCCCGTCCTTCGCTCCGAGAAAGGCGTATACTTTGGCGATTGTGCCCTGGTCCGCGCCGTTGAAAAAATGAGCGTCGTCCGGGGCCTTGTCTCCGCACCAGCCCTGCAGCGCCCGGGCGTAGTCGATGAATTCCTTCCGGCGCGCCGGGCAGACCTGGTAGTGCAGCCGCAGCTGGGTGTGCGCGCATCCGCCGATAATTTCACAGATGCGCCGCACGTTGCGCGGGTAGTCATAGCGCCAGATGCAGCAGAAATCGGCTGCAACGCGCCGCTCAAGCTGTTCATCGGTCAACTCGCCCAGGGACGCCTGCATGCGGTTGATTTCATCAAGCATGTTGTCGTGGCCGAACCCGGCGCGGATATTGTGGTCATAATATGCGGAACCCCGCAGCAGGGGCAGGGCCCTTTTCAGGGGTATGCCGCATGTCTGCACGCAGGCATGCGGGCTGAGCAGGCTGTGTTCCATGGCAACTCCTTTCCGTCTGCCGCCTGAATTCTTTCAAAGTCAAATGTTCTGTGGTATACCGGTACGCAGTGCACACAAATTAGACAGGTTTTGGGCGGAAATGACAAGAAAATTATTATCGCGCTCGCTGCGGGTCTTCTCCGTTGTGCTGATTATGGCCGCTGGTGCAGCGCTCGTGCTGTCGGTCTTCCTGCTGGACCTGAATCAGTATGCCCGGCGCGCCCTTCAGCATCTCGAGGACGAAACCGGCTACCGCCTGACGTTCAGCGATGTCAGCCTGCATCTCGCGCGCGGGGCGGGCCTGCGCGTCGATGATTTTGTCCTTACGCACGCCGCCACGGGCAGGGAGTTCCTGCGCGGAGAACATCTCTATATACATATCAGACTGAGTCCTCTGGTCAGGAAAAAAATAACAGTACGGCAGCTTTTAATTGAAAAGCCGCAGATGCGCGTGTACCGCGAACCTGATGGAACCTGGCATTCGTTTCTTTCACCGCTGGCGGCGCAGGACGCCGACGATGCCGGCAGCCTGTTCGGGGATTATCGCCTGGAGGTGAAAACCATCGCCCTTGAAGACGGCGTGCTGGAGGTCGAAGATGGACTGCACGGCGCCGGCGTGCGCCTTGATGATTGTACGATCAGGCTGCACCGCGCGGAGGCCGGCATGGACCATATGGAGCTCACTGCGCAGCATCATGCCGACGGCAGCCGGGGAACCATCAGGTGTACGGCGGACTTTCACCGCTCGCTTCTGCGGGGCCGGGGCGCGGATGCGGGCCTGCCGACGCTGCTGAGCGCCGAGCTGGTGTTCAGCAACCTGCCGGTGCGCGAATGCATGGCCTATCTGCCGGAGCGTTTCCCGGTGCCGCTTGACGGCGGCCTGCTCGATGCAGCGCTTGCGATAGAGCTCAGGCAGGGCGGGAAACTGTCGGCCGGCGGCGAATCGGTTCTGAAAGGCGCACGGCTGATCGCGGGCGGCCTTGGACCGGTGGGCCTGCCTGATGCCGCGCTGTCGTTCAAGGCTGCGTCTCAGGATACCACAATCAATTGCAGTGAGTTCTCGCTGAGGCTCGATCCTGATCTGCACCTGGAGGGCAGCGCGAGCATCGATTGCTCCGGCGGGGAACCGGCCCTTGCCGTGCGGATCGGGTCGGGGGTTTTGGACGTGCATGCCATTGCGCAGCGCCTTGCCGCAGCCGCCGATGCCGGAAAGCGTTTCGCGCTGCTGACGCAGGCGTGCGGGCGCCTGGCAACAGCACATATCGCGGTCCATGATCTCAGCCTCGGCGCGCCTCTCGGCTCCTCGTTCGGTTTGGACTCGATCAGCCTGCAGGCGCATCTTGGCCTTGATGCGTCCGGGGATGCGGCGGGTATGCTGTACGAACTCTCCACACCGGACGGGAGCCCGATAGCGCTTGGGATTGCAGACGGCCGCCTGCGGTCCCGCGGGCGTCTTAAAAGCGCCTCAGGAGACAGCCACGCCTTTGACCTTGATGCGGCTGTGCCTCACGGAAAACCCCGGCTGACATGCACACTCGATTCCCGCCTGGGCCTTGCGAGTCTTAACGCTTTGCTGCATGGCCTCGCGAAGGACACAGCCGCCGCGCCCGAGCTGCTCGGGGGCAGTGTCGTCCTGCGCACAGCGCTTCGTTTTGACAGCAGTCTGCATGTCGTTTCCGACATCGACGCAACCGACGCAGCCTACGGCGTTGCCGGCATTGCGGGCAAGTACCGGGGCGTGCCCAACACGATCCGGCTGGAGTATGACAGCACACAAAAAAAACGGCAGGAGCTGCCGTTTGAGTTCCGGCTGGGAGACAGCCTGAGCGTAACCGGCCGTTTGTGTGCAGCCGGCAAAACCGCGGTGGCCGGTCAATTCGCTGCGAAGGATTTCGACCTGGCCGTGCTCGACTGGGCGTTCCTGCCAGGGGGGCTTGGGCTTGCCGGTTCCGTTTCCGGCACGGGTGAGTTCGCATTTCCGGAACACGCGCCGGGCGCGCGGCCCGTGGCCGGCACGTTTGAGCTTGACGGCATAGCGCTCACGGAGAGCTCCGCGGAGCAGCCGCTGCTGCAGGCTTCTGCGGTTGTCGATGTTCCGCGGGCGCCGCAGCAAATAAGGGTGTCGCAGGGGTGCGTGTCTGCCGGTGACACCCGAGGTGCTTTTTCGGGAACGCTCTCAAGCGCCGTGCCGCTGGCCGGCACGTTTGCGGTCCCGATGGAGAAGTATGATATCGGCGACTTCGTCAATATCATGCTCAAAATCGTGCGAAGTTTTAAACGGGAACAGGTTGAAAAGGAGCCGCAGCCCAAGGATCCCGACAGCATGTTCGCCCGGATGGATATCACGGTTGACCTGAAATCAGCGCAGACACGCTATCTGAACTGGGACTTCGGGCCCGGGACCTGTGTTTTCTCCATTAAAAACAGGCGCCTGCTCTGGGATGCCATTGACATCGAGGGAGGCGGCGGCAGCCTGAACGGCTCGGTCCTCTATGACCTCTCCAATACGGATCATTACCGGCTTGAGTTTTTTATCGGGCGCTCGGACGTCGATGTCACCTGGGCCATCCCCGGCCTGAAGACAAAGCAGACCATCACCGGCAGGCTTAACCTGAAAAGCCGCTTCGCGAGCAACTTCACATCCGCCAGGGAGCTGCTCGGCAATATGGAGGGCACATTTGATTTTGTGGTGAGCAATGGAGCGGTCAGGAAGATGGCGCTGTTGTCCAATATTCTCAATGCGCTGAACGTGACGCGGCTGCTGGCGCTCAGGATGCCCGAGTTTTCAGCAGACACGATGCCCTTTGACACCATGACCGGCCGTTTTACGCTTAAAGATAAACAGCTTGCAACCGATGATTTCGTGCTTGCATGCCCGTCAATGGATTTTTCGGTTGCCGGTTTGTTCGACCTCGGCCGCGCGAGGCTCGACCTGCTCATCGGCGTTCAGGTGTTCAGAACGTTTGCGCGGGCGCTGGGCGCCATTCCGTATCTGGGCAAAAAAATAACGGGTAAAAATAAAACCCTTACCTTCGCATACTTCCGCGCCAAAGGGCCGTTTGAGAGCCCGCGGGTACGGCCGGTGCCCATGAAGGCCATCGAAAACGCGATTTTAAAGGTATTCAAGTCAGTGGGCGAGGTGCCGCGTGATTTGATGTATCTGCCGATGGGGATGATACGGCGGTTTGTTCCCGGCGAGGCGGACAATGAAAACGGAGACTGATCCGCGGCGGCGGCGGGCCTACTGCGCTGCCAGGAGAATGCGGCGCAGCAGGTCCATGGCCAGCCACTGCGGGCGGCACAGGGGCGCTTCGGGCTCCCACCGGCTCGGGCTGCCGTCGGCGCCTGTCCAGCGGTAGCAGGGGAAGCGCCGTGATTCCATGCGGACGGACTGCGGCGGCTGCACGTTTTCCATTTCCATGAAAAACCAGCTCAGGGCCCAGAGCATCTCCATCACGGGGCTGCTGTTCCAGGACAGCTCCTGCTGGGCTTCCTCCGCATCGAGTTTCCGGATCGTTGCAAGCAGCATGGGGGCGACGGCCTCCCAGGCCGGCTGCGCATCCGCATGCGCGAGTAGTTCGCCGATCACGGCCCGGCGTGTTTTCATGGGGATCATGTTCAGGTCGTTGATGATGAAGGCGTGCACATCCTGGATACGGGCGCTTATCTGTTCTTCGGCGGACAGTTTGAGGGGCGGCAGTACGTCAAAGGCGCGCACTACCAGGCCTTCCCCTCGGTAGTATTCGTAGAGCTCGCGCACCCAGGCCATAAGGCGGAATCCGGCCGGGGCCGGTTCCAGCTCAGGCGGCAGCTCGAATGCTTTCGTCTCCAGGAAGCTTTGATGCAGCTGTTTAATGAGGGGAACCGGCATGATCTCGTACTTTCTTGCGGCGGTGCGCGAAGGCAGCGGGGTTAATTTTTGTTTGCCTTATCCGGGCTGCTGTGCTATAGGTCTAAATCGTTTTATGAACCTCTAAATTAACAACCTACAGGGATGTACGCATTATGGTGAATTTGACGATCGATGGCAAGAAAATTAAAGCCCGCCCCGGGCAGAGCGTGCTGCAGGCCGCCCGTGACCACGGCATTCATATCCCCTCGCTGTGCGCCTGTGACGCGCTTGAGGCCTACGGCTCCTGCCGCGTGTGCGTGGTCGAAATCACCAGCGGCAGCGCGTCTACGCTTGAAAGTTCCTGTACCTATCCGGTGTCCGAAGGCCTGCAGGTGTCCACGTCCTCGGATGAGGTCGTCAAGGCCCGCACACTCGTGCTGCAGCTGCTGCTGGCCCGGTGCCCTAACGTGAACGAAGTGCGGCAGCTGGCCGCGCGGTACGGCGTGAACGCGCCCGCGGATTACCTGACCGTTGAAAACGAATACTGCATCCTGTGCGGCCTGTGCGTGCGGGCCTGTTCCGAAGTCGTGCAGGCGAATGCCATCAGCTTTGCCGGCAGCGGCAAGGACAAAAAAGTGACAAGCCCCTTCGGCCAGGAGGCCGAGAACTGCATCGGCTGCGGCTCCTGCGCGTTCGTGTGCCCGACCGGCATTATCAAGGTGCGCACAATCGGCCGCGCCACCGAAAACATGCCGGCCGGCGAAGTTCTGATCGGGCCCGAGCGCATTATCGACAACTGGAACCGCAATTTGAAGCTGCAGCAGTGCAAGCAGTCAGGCGACCCCATCGCGCCGGAATTCATGCTCAAGCGCTTCCAGGACACCATGCCGCTTACCCCGCAGTTTTTCGACATCGCGCCCAGCTACCGCGAATATCCCGAAGTGGATGAAACGCTGTGCGTGGGCTGCGGCGCCTGCCTGGATGAATGCCCGGTGGGCGCGATCAGGCTCAGGCTGACGGAAGAGGGCGAGGTGCGTTCCAATATCATGAAAACGCATTGTTGCGGCTGCCGCACCTGCACCATGTATTGCGTACGCTCGGCGATCAAGGTGCCTGAAATCGCCTGAAGAGCTTTTGCTACGCTTTGTTGAAGCAACGCATCATAAGACCTGCCGGTTTGCTCGCGCAGGTCTCTTTTTTACCATGCCGGCCAGGCCTGCCAACAACAAATCGCCGGCCCAGTATGAAAGCCTTTCCGCCGGGCACCCCGGCGGAAAGGCATGCCGATATCAGTAGTTCGGGATTCAGTGCATACCGGCTGAAAAAGGTTGAAGATTTCGGCCCGGCAGGTACAATAAGGCAGTGCCGTTCGGGGATCGTCTAATGGTAGGACAGCGGGTTTTGGTCCCGCCAGTGGGGGTTCGAGCCCTCCTCCCCGAGCCATTTTTTTATGACTGCCGGCTGCGGCCTCGGCCGCGCACGCGGACTGATCGACGGGGGCCTGACATGCACATCGGGGACCAGGAGTTTGACCGCACAGCCGGACCGGCATTCAAACAGCATTCCAGCGTTTCCTGCAGCACCCGGGTGCACTGATGCAGGCCCGGACCCCCCCAGATGCATGTATGAGAATGCGCGCCCTGCATCGTTGCGCCGGATGCCTCGCCGCGCTGGGCCTGCTGTGCTTGTACGCCGCGCCCGCGCGCGCATCCCAGGCCAATCGCCTGACCGATATCCGGCACTGGTCGTCGCCCACCTATACCCGCATTGTTCTTGACCTCAGGCAGGAAGCGGCGTTTGAATCCTTTACGCTCGCCAATCCGGCCCGCATCGTGGTTGATGTTCTCGCGGTTGCGCCGCAGGTCCCCCGGGACCTGCTGGTCATCAACGACAGTATCGTGCGGCAGGTGCGGGCCTCGGGCAGCGGCAGCGATCGCGTGCGTATCGTGATTGAGCTTGACCAGCAGTCCGAGCACACTATTTTTTCGCTGGGCGCGATTGATTCAAAACCGCCGCGCCTGGTCATAGACATATCGCGCCCTGATCTTGAGGCGGCCGATCAGGCCCGGCGCACGCAGGCGCGCGCAACGATACAGCCCGGCACGCGCATTGTGGTCGTTGATCCCGGCCACGGAGGCGAAGACCCGGGCGCTGTGCAGGGCAGGCTGCATGAAAAACAGGTTGTGCTGTCGATTGCCCGGCGCCTGCTCGACAGCCTCAACCGCCAGCCGGGCATCAAGGCCTACCTGACCCGAACGGGCGACTATTTTATTCCGCTTGCCAAGCGGGTAGAAATCGCGCGGCAGTACGACGCCGATCTTTTTATTTCAATTCATGCCGATGCAAGTTTCAACAAGAATGCGTCAGGCAGTTCCGTCTATTGCCTTTCCTTTCAGGGGGCTTCCAGCAATACCGCGCGCATGGCCGCCCAGAAGGAAAACGCCTCCGATTTTATCGGCGGCGTGCCCCTGGGGCGGCCGGGCGATGATTTGAACAACATTATTTTCGACCTTCTGCAGACGCGCAGCCTGAATGCCGGTCTGCAGCTTGCCGGCCTGGTGCTCAAGGAGATCGGCCGCATCAACCCGCTGCACACCCGGCATCCGCAGCAGGCCAATTTCGCGGTTTTGCGGGCTCCGCATATTCCGTCGGTTCTGATAGAGACCGATTTTCTGAGTAATGTTCAGCGCGCCCGGCGTCTGCTTGATACGGGATTTCAGGACAGCTTTGCCCGGCATGTTGCGCAGGCGGTCGAGGCATTTTTCAGGGAGGATTATACTCCACTGCAGCTGCCTGCACAGCAGCTGCCCGCAGGGCCCGGCGCTGATACGCGCCGTCCTTCCTATCACGCGGTGCAGGCCGGCGATACGCTCTCGGGCCTGGCAGAGCGCTACGGTACGAGCGTTGCCGAGCTTCGGCATCTGAATAACATGAAGCCAGCTGACGCGCTGCGCAAGGGGTGCAAACTGAAGCTGCCGGGCGGCAGCACGCCCGAAGCGGCCGAGGCAAAAGCGCCGGCCGCCGCTGCGCCGGAACGTCCGTCATATCATGCCGTACAGCGCGGCGATACGCTCTCGGGCCTGGCGGCGCGCTATGGTATGAGTGTTGCCGAACTGCGGCGTCTGAACGGCATGGGCAAAGATGCGGTTCTGCGGGCGGGCATGAAATTAAAGTTAATGTAAAAAAAACGCAAAATTAACATGTTATGCCGCTGGCGGCTTGACGCGGCCTGCGTTGCTGGTATAGAGTTGTCCAGAGGCACACGTTCATTCACACCTGCATGGCCCGGCGCCGGGCGGTAGCGCGCCGGCCGTGCGGAAATCAAACGAAAGCACATGCCCTATGGCCCTGCACGAGCACTCGCTGGCAGGTGTACTGCTGGCGTCCGGCAAATTCACCCCGGATACAATCAAGACGGTCATGAAGGAGCCGGGCCTTGATCCCGTTTCCGCCTGTCAGCGCCTCATTGATCTGGGTTTTATTTCCGAAGAGGATCTGCTCAAAATACTGGGCAGGTATTTTGACCTCCCGCTGGTATCGCTCAAGCACTATCAGGGCAGCAACCTCTACATTGAAAAAATTCCCGAGCAGTTCATGCGCGAGGCCCGCCTGGTTCCGCTGGAGCTGAAAGAGACAACCCTGGTCGTGGCCATCAGCAATCCCTTCAGTGCCGCGGCGCTCGAGGCGGTTGAGCAGGCAACCGGCTATCGCACCGAGGCCTGCCTTGCCAGAAGCGAGGAAATCGCGCAGGCGATCGGCACGCTGTTCAGCAGCGAAGTCAGCTCCATGGACCGCATCATTGAAAATATCGGCAGGGACGGCGACGGTGACCTCGGTGATGAAGACAATGTCGACCATCTCAAGGACCTTGCCTCGGAAGCGCCCGTTATACGCCTGGTCAACCTGATCATATCGCGCGCCATCGAGCTGCAGGCCAGCGATATCCATCTGGAACCGTTTGAAAAGTCGTTTCTTATCCGCTACCGCATCGACGGCGTTCTGCACGACATGGAGTCGCCCCCGAAGAACCTGCAGGCCGCCATCATCTCACGCATCAAAATCATGTCCAAGCTCAATATCGCCGAGCGCAGGCTGCCGCAGGACGGCCGCATCAAGCTGCGCGTGCTGGGCAAGGAAATCGATTTTCGCGTGTCCACCCTGCCGACCCTGTTCGGCGAAAGCGTTGTCATGCGCATCCTCGACAGCGAGAGCATCACGTTCGACCTGCACACCCTCGGGTTCCCGTCCGACAACCTGAGCAAGTTCGAGGACCTCATCAGCCGGCCCTACGGCATCGTGCTGGTAACCGGGCCGACCGGCAGCGGTAAAACGACCACGCTCTACAGCGCGCTCAACCAGATCAATTCGCCCGACAAGAAAATCATCACGGTCGAAGACCCGGTCGAATACCAGCTGCACGGCGTAAACCAGATCCACGTGAAGCCTTCCATCGGGCTGACGTTCGCCAACACCCTGCGCTCCATCCTGCGCCAGGACCCGGACGTCGTCATGATCGGTGAAATCCGCGACGCCGAAACCGCGGAGATCGCCATACACGCCGCGCTCACCGGCCATCTGGTTTTTTCGACCCTGCACACCAATGACGCGCCCGGCGCGATTACCCGTTTGCTTGAAATGGGCATGGAACATTACCTGGTCTCATCAAGCCTGCAGGGCATTCTGGCGCAGCGCCTGGTGCGCGTGATCTGCAGCCAGTGCCGTGAAGAATATGACGCCAACCCCGAGACCCTGCCCGAGCTGCCGGTTTCGCCGTTTGCGCGCGGCGCGATCAGGCTTGCGCGCGGCCGCGGCTGCGAGCACTGCGCCAATACGGGATTCCGCGGTCGCTCCGGCATCTATGAGCTCATGATGGTCACCGATGAGATCAGGCACCTGGTTTTATCTCAGGCCGACAGCAGGGCGCTCAAGGACCAGGCCCGCGCCCAGGGCATGCAGACCCTGCGCGAGGCCGGCTGGCATAAGGTTTTGGAGCAGGTCACGACCGGGTCCGAGGTGATTCGCGTCACGCAGGTGGAATAGGAGCCGCGCGGATGGCAGCGTACGCCTGCCGCGCAGAAAACGCCATGGCGGAATTTTATTACAAAGCAAGTGACCGCGGCGGCAAGGTGGTGCAGGGATCGATCCAGGCGCCCGATCAGTCCGCGGTGATCGCGCAGCTCCGTAAAATGGGCTACATCCCCATCCGCATCGCTGCTCCGGGCAGCCGGCGCAGCGGCTCATCGCCGTGGCTGAACCTCAACCTGGATCTGCAGCTCGCCAACCCGTTCGCCCGCGTTTCCGGCAAGACGCTGCTCGCCTTTACCCAGGAACTTTCAACCCTTATCAGGTCCGGGCTTCCGCTTGACCGCAGCCTGTCCATTATCGCCGAGATAACCGACCACCCCCGGCTTAAAAAAACCGCCGAGGAAGTGCTGAAAGACGTGCGCGGCGGCAAGTCGCTCTCTGATGCGTTCGCCAGGCACCCGGCCGTGTTCAACAAGCTCTATGTCAGCATGGTCAGGGCCGGCGAGGCCGGCGGCGTGCTGGACGTGGTGTTCGAGCGGCTGACGGACTTTATGGAACGCTCCCAGAACCTCAAAAGCACGGTCAGCAACGCGGTCATCTATCCTGCGGTCATCATTGTTTTCATGGCCCTGGTGATGGCCGTGCTGATCGTGTTCATCATCCCGCGCTTTGTCGATATTTTTAAAACGCTGGGCCAGGAACTGCCTGCATCGACGCAGCTGCTGCTGTATGTCAGCAACGCGATTACCGGCTACTGGTGGCTGGTGCTGCTCACGGTGCTCGGCCTGTACGTCTGGTTCAAAAAATACAGCGCCACTGAAGCCGGCCGGCGCACAATCGACAGCGCGCTGCTGCGCATCGCCATTATCGGCGACCTGATACTGAAGGTCGAGGTCGCGCGTTTTGCGCGCACGCTCGGCACGCTCATCAGCAGCGGCGTGCCCATACTGCAGGCGCTTGCCATTGTGAAGGACATTGTCGGCAACGTCGTGGTCGGCTCCTCGATCGTGCGCATTCACAAAGAGGTCAAAGAGGGCCGGGGCGTTTCGGCGCCCATGCGCGCCGACGGCGTATTCCCGCCCCTGTCCGTGCACATGCTGCGCGTGGGCGAGGAGACCGGCCGCATGGAGGAGATGCTCATGAAGGTCGCCGACACCTATGACGGTGAGGTCCATAACGCGGTCAAGCGCTTTGTTTCGTTTCTTGAGCCGGCCCTGATCGTGATCATGGCCGCGCTTGTCATAGCCGTTATCGTGCCGATTATCCTGGCAATCGTCAGCATCAACGACGTTGGCATGTAGGCCCGCAGCTGCGTGCCGGGCATGCAATCCGCACATATCATTCAGGAGATCACTATGCAGATGGAGAAACAGCAGCGTCACCCCGGCGGCCAGCGTGGCTTCACGCTGATCGAACTGATGATCGTCATCGTTATTCTGGGCCTTCTGGTCGGCCTGGTCGGCCCCCGTATGGTCGGCAAAGTCGGGGGCGCCAAGCTGAAGACCGCGCAGGCCCAGATCGAAATGCTTGCAACGGCCTGCGATACGTTCCGGCTGGACATGAGCCGATTCCCCGCAAGCCTCGAGGAGCTGATCGTCAATCCGGGTGAAGGCACGAAATGGGACGGCCCCTACCTGCGCAAGAGTGAAATTCCGCGTGATCCCTGGGGCAACGCCTACGAGTACCGCGCGCCGGGAGAGGGCGGCCGTGATTACGATATCATGTCCTACGGCGCCGACGGCACTGCCGGAGGCGAAGGTGAAAACCGGGATGTCGTGAGCTGGGCCTCCCTTGACTCGCAAAATGCGGCAGAATAAATCCTGCGGACCGGCGGCTGCGGCGCTGTCATCCCGCGGTTTTACCCTGATCGAGCTGGCGATCGTGCTGGTGGTCATGGGCATTGTGATCGCCTTTGCCGGCCCGCGGGTCGTCGGCGGCCTGACCGGGCAGGGCGTCAGGACGGCCGCGCTGCAGACGGCGGCCATGCTGCGCTACGCGCGCAGCAAAGCGGTCAATACCGGCTGCCGCTACCATGTGATGTTCGACGGCGGCAAGCGCAGGGTGATTTTCCTGCAGGGAAGCATTGAGGACACGGCGGGCCGGCAGTCTTCCGGCGGCGGCTTTGCCGCCGGCACTGCCGGCGGAGATGATCCGCTGCAGGACGGCTTTGCGGGCGCCGATGCCGGCGCTGCGCCGGCCGAGGGGGAAAAACGTGAGTACCAGCTGCCTGACGGGGTGTTTTTTGAAAACGTGGTCATCGCCGACATCGACAGCGCCGGCTTCGGCGATGACGCGGTGATGATGCTGACGTTTTACCCGAGCGGGATGAGCCCGGGGGCGTTCGTGACGATTGCCGATGAGCGCGGGCGGCGTTTTTTCATAACGGTTGACACCATCGCAGGCGGCGTGCGCGTCGACCAGGAGCAGGACAATGCTTAGGCCCAAAGGCCTGCCGGCAGGCCAGCAGGGCTTTACCCTGCTGGAAGTGCTCGTGGCGGTCATGATTATGGCGGTTTCGCTCGGGGCTATTTTGTACCAGTTCGCCCTTGCAAGCCGGGCCGGATCAGCGTCCTATGATTCCACCCGGGCCGTCATGCACGCCCGGGAGAAACTCGAAGAGCTCAAGACGCTCCCGCAGCTCGGCGAGGGGGCGGCGGGCGGAAGCTTTGAAGACGGATTCGAGTGGGCGACACGCGTGAGTTTCTACGGCTATGACGATGTCGAGGACCCGTCGGTGTTCGAAAACATGCGCTATGAGACCTACCACCTCTCTGCCGTTGTCACCTGGCGCTATGGCAGCAGGGCGCGGCAGGTTGAGCTTGAAACACTGCGGACCGTGCGCAAGCGCGAGTGGGAGCGGACGTTCGATGATTCCGGCACCGGCCAATAGCCCGGCCCCTGGCCGCGCCGCGCGCTGCAGGGGGTTCACGCTGATCGAGCTCATGCTGGCGATTACCATATTTGCCATGGTGGTGGGCGTTATTTTCAGTTCGTTTCAGGCCGGGATCAGCGCCTGGCAGGGCGGCGAGCGCGACATCGCCTTTTACCAGAGCATGCGCGCGGTGACCGACCTGCTGTTTCGTGAAATCAGCGGCACATATGCGTATAAAATCAACACCGGCGAGCTGGACAGCCATAAGGAGTTTTCAGCTTTTTTCGGAACATCCGAATCGCTTGTCCTTGTTTCGACCGCGACCCTGCGCAACAGGATCGGCGGGCTGTCCCTGATTGAACTCTGGGTCGATGATGACCGGGGCCTGATGATCGGAGAAGCGCCGGCGCTGTTCGGCGACTATGCGGAAATGCGCGGAATAAACCTGCGCAGCGATGAGCATGCAGGGCTCGTGTCCGGCTGGGTAAAAAAAATGAAGCTGCGCTATTTCAGGCGCGACGGCGATGATGATAACGGCGTGTGGCTGGAGCAGTGGGACGTCCGCGGCGGCGACAGCCGCAGCAATGATCACGATCTGCCCCTGATGGTCGAGATCGTGCTGCTGTTCGAGGATATACGCGGCCATAAGATCGAGCAGTCGCTGCTTGTGCCGGTCATGAGCCGGCCGTTTTGATTACGGACAGCCGGCGCGCTCATGCGCCGCAGATGCAGATACGGTGAACATGCGTGTGATGGGTCCGAAAACAGCCATGGCAGGCCCTGCGGGCGAGCGCGGCATAGCGCTGCTGCTGGTGCTGTGGGTGATCGTGTTCCTGGCGTTCATCTGCGCGGAATTCAGCTGGACCATGCGCACGGAAACCTCCACGGCCGCCAATTTCAAGGAGGGCAGCCAGGCCTATTATGCGGCTGAAGCCGGCGTCAACCGCGCCATCATCGAGCTGCTGCGCGCCGCGGCCTCCTCACGCAGCAGCGTTTTCGCCGACTCGGAAGGGGACGAAGAACCGGACGGGCCCGGCGAAAATCCGGGCGATGCTGACGGCGCCTATGATGAACTGCAGCTGTGGGTTGCCGGGGGAGGTCCGTACCGGTTCGAACTCGGCGATTTTTTCTGCGAGGTGAGCGTTATTGACGAGAACAACAAGGTCAATATCAACTCGTTTCTGAATCAGGCGCAAAACGATCCGACGCGCCTGAAGTCGCTGCTTGAGTCGCAGATCGGCCTTGAAGGCGACGATCGTGACATCGTCGCCGATTCGCTGCTTGACTGGTGGGACAAGGACGGCAATGTCACCGGAACCCAGGGCGCCGAGGACGACTACTATGGGTCGCTTGATCCGCCGTATCCCTGCCGCAACGGCGACCTGCCGGTGATTGAGGACTGTCTGCTGGTGCGCGGGGTGACGGAGGAGGTTTTTTACGGGCAGGGCCGCCGCATGGAGGAGCGCATTGTCCTGAGCCCGGATGAGCTCGAGCAGTTCATCGCCGGCGGAGGACGTGGCGATGCGGATGGTTCCGGGGACGGCGGGGGCGATGCGTACGGCCCGGAGGGCTTCCCGGGGACGCGCCTCGGGCTTGTTGATGTGTTTTCCGTTACCTCCAGCACGACATCGCTGCAGGTCAATATCAACTCGGCCTCCCTGGAGCAGCTCGTGCTGCTGCCGGGCATGGACGCCAAGGCCGCCCGCGACATCATCGCCGAGCGCTCACGGCGGCTGTTCGAGAGTCCGACCGACCGGCTTCCGCAGTACGCCAACTACGAGGTATGGAAAAAAATGATCAGGGTGCAGCGGCCGTCTGCCCAGAATACCTATACGATCGTGTCGCGCGGGGTTTCCCGCGACGGGCGCATCAGCCGCACCGTCCGGTGCAGCCTGCTTGTATCGGCGTCGAAGTGCATTATCTCAGACTGGCGCACGGGCGGCTGAAATGATTTGCCACGGCCGCAATTGCGCTGTACAATGCCCGTCGACGCTGCCGCACAGGCAGCTGCGGGCCGTGCAGGGTCTATGAGGGAGAGGATCCCCGGAGCATATGCGAAGCATCGGTGTTGTTTTTAAAAAAAATGAAATGCTCATGGTCGCCGCGCGCCACGGGCTCAGCCGCTACTTTCTGGACGGCTACCGGATCCTTCCGTTTCTGGAGTGCCGTGACGAGGAAAAGGAAGCGGTCATCCTGCATACCATCGAGGGCTTTCTGCGTGATTTTCGCGGCGCACGGTCGAATATTTTTGCGGCCCTGCCGCGCTCCGATGCTTTCATCAGCTACGTGCATCTGCCCGCTGCTGCACGGGAGGACGTACGCGCCGCCATCGGCTATGAAATCGACCGGCACTCGCCATTCGGGGCCGATGACGTGTATTATGACTGCCATGTCGTGCGGCACCTGCCTGAGAGCGGCCAGATCTACGTGATGCTGGTTATCGTGCCGCGCGTAAAAGTCGATTTTCTGATCGAGCTGTTTAAAAAGCTCAATATCCGCCTGCAGGGCATCGAACTGACCACGACCGCCCTGGTCAACGGGCATGCCGTTGCGCTCCCTGCCGGGGCCGCTTTCGACGCACGGGCGCTTGCGCGCAACGACTATGCGCGCGCAGCGCTGCGGCCGTTTGCGCGCCGTTTCCCGCGCCTTGAACAGCTGCTTGCCGATGCCGGTGAGCGCGATCCTGAAGGCCCGAGCCCGATCATCGTGCCGGTGGAATATCTTGAACCCGGGCGCTATGAGCTCAACGTGCTGGCCGACGGCGCGCTGCACTATTCGCGCGTTTTTACCGCCACGGGCCGCGAGCCCGACGAGGCCCAGCTGCGCGACATGCTGCGCCATGGCCGGCAGGCCTGCATCCACCTGCCGTTTGAGCAGGTCGAGGAGCGCCCCTTGCGTTTCGTGATTTCCGGCCGGGAGCTGGACCGCAATTTCGCCGCGGCCGTTGCTGATGAGCTGGGCGGCCTGTTCAGCCCTGCCGCGCAGCTGCCGCTGGACCCGGTCCCCGCGCAGGGCGAGCCCCAGGCGGCCGTGGCGCCCCTGCTGCTTGTGCCCGCTAACCTTGCGCTCAAGGGCCTTGCGCCGGTTGCGCTGGACATCAACCTGATACCGCCGGAGCTGCGCCCGCGCCGCAGAAAAAGCAAGCGCAAACTGATTGCCGCGGCAGCCGCCTGCACGCTGCTGCTGCTGCTTGCCGCCCTGGCGCTGCGCTGGGACAGTTCGCGCGCCGCTGAGCAGGCCAGGACTTCCGCGCAGGTCGGCCGTCTCGCGCGCGAGTATAAAATTCTTGAGCAGCAGCGAGAAGAGTTTGCCCGCATGGAGCAGCTGTATGCATCGGCCCAGAGCATCGCAGCCCGCGACGTTGGCAAATTGAAGGTGCTGCGCGAGCTGACCGAGATATTTCCCGATGACGCCTGGCTGACGGAATTTACCTACCGCGCCGACCGCTCCGAGCTCAGGCTGTCGGGCTATGCGCTTTCGGCATCGCAGCTGCTGCCGGTGCTTGAGCAGTCGGATTTGTTCGAAAATGTCCGCTTTACCTCGCCCATTACGACTGACCAGCGCCTGCGCAAGGAACAGTTCCGGCTGGAAATGAAAATCCAGGCCGCCGCCGCAGTCAAGGAGGCGCCATGACGATGTCGGAGCGCAACAGGCGCAGCCTCATCCTGGGCGGCAGCGTTGTCGCCCTGATCCTGCTGTGGGTCTTCGTGCTGATGCCGTTTTCAGACCGTATCAGTTTGCGCGAGCAGGAGATCGAGGACAATGAAAAGCTCATCCGCCGCTACAGCGCCGCTCTTGAGGAAGCCGCGGCCCGTCCTGCCGCCGACAGCGAGATCCGCGCCCGGCTCGGCCAGGTGGAAGAGCGCCTGTTTACGGGCAAAACCATACAGCTTGCGGCGGCCGATATCCAGAGAATCGTCGACGGCGCCGCGCGCCAGAGCGAGCTTGCCATCCGGACCGTGAGGGTCATGGATTCGGAAAAGGTCGATGCTTTTGTGGCCGTGCCGATCCAGGTGATTTTTGAGTCGGACCTGACACGGCTGATAAAGTTTGTTTCGCTGATTGAAACCAACCGGAAGCTGCTGACAATCCCCGAGCTCCAGATCAGGGTAAAAAACAGGCGCCAGCCGCGCGAAATTACCCTTACCATGAAAATAGCCGGCTATATGAAACCAGAAGGAACGGGACGATGATGAAACTCATGACAGTAGTGATCATGACCGCTTTTGCAGCGTTCGGGTGCGCAGGCACGCAAACGGCCAGCCTGCCGTCTGAGCCACATGCGCAGGCCGCCGCGCAGGCCCCGCCCGCCGCGCCTGAGGCGCCGCAGGCTCCGGCCGCCGCGCCGGATGCCAAGCCCGCTGCCGCCGCAGCCCCCGCAAAGCCTGCTGCTTCCCCCGCGAAAGGCAAGCAGGAGGATTTCACCTGGTACGGGGAAGCGCGCACGAAGGCCGCAGCTGCCTCACCCCCGGTACCCGCACCCACCGGAGAGATGATCGCGCTTAATTTCGACGATGCCGATATCTATGAGGTCGTCAACGCATTGTCCGAGGCGCTGGGCGTCAATTTCATCATAGACCAGAGGGTCAAGGGCCGGGTCAACATCCACACGGCCGGCGAAATCGACAAGAGCAGGCTGCTGCCGATCATGGAAACCATTTTCGAGATGAACAATATCGCCATGGTCCAGTCCGGCGATTTCTATAAAATCATCCCGATCAAGGAGGCCAGGCAGCAGATCGTTGATTTCAGCATCGGCCGCGATGTAGCGCGCGTGCCGTCCAACGACCGGCAGATGATCCAGGTCGTGCCCCTGCAGTATGTGCCCGCCAAGGAGATCGAAACGCTGGTGAAGCGTTTCCTGGGCCCGGGCGGCGATGTGTTCGAGTACCCCAAGGGCAACCTGGTCGTGATCATCGAGCGCGCGGCCACGATACGCAAGATGCTGGCCCTGATCAACGAGGTCGATATCGACCTGTTCGCCTACAACCACGTCCGTTTTTTCAAGGTCGAGCATGCCAATGCCGCCGATGTTGCCGCCGAGCTTGAAGAAATTTTTGCGTCGATCGGCCTTGATAAAACCCCGGAAAAAGGGCTGGGCATGAAGTTCATTCCGGTCGAGCGCGTCGGCGGCGTGATGGCGGTCGGCTCGGTTCCGGCCGCGTTCGACCGGGTCGCGAAATGGCTGGAAGTGCTCGACACCGTCGATGACAATGCCACCGAGCAGGTGTTCATCTATTTCGTCGAGAACGGCAAGGCCGAGGAGATCGGCGATGTGCTGAGCCAGGTCTATCTCGGCGGCAGCGGCGGCATGGGCATGCAGGGCCGCAATATGCAGGACTTCCAGAGCCGCACCCGGGGCGGGGCAAGCAGCCGCCGTTCCGGACAGGATTCCGGCAGCTTCAGCAGCGGTCTCGGCGGCAGCAGCAGCCGCAGCGGCAGCTTCGGCAGCGGCAGCAGCTTCGGCAGCGGCAGCAGCAGCCGCAGCGGTCTCAGCGGCAGCGGCAATTTCGGCAGCGGCGGAAGCAGCCGCGGCAGCAGCAGCCGCAACCGCCGCAGCCTGATGGGCGGCGGCAGGGCTATGTCCTCGCAGGGCGGCGAAGCTTCGACCCTGCTTGAGGCCGATGTCAGCATCGTGGTCGACATACCGACCAACGCCATCATCGTCCGGGCCATCCCGCGCGACTACGAGATCATCAAGCGCACCATGGTCCAGCTCGACAAGGTCCCGCGCCAGGTCCTGATCGAAGTGATGATCGCCGAGGTGACGCTGAGCGGGGACACCGAGTTCGGTGTTGAATGGTCCCTGTACAGCGACGATGCCTCGATCGGCGGCTATAAAGGCAAGGACCGCTTCGGGTATAACAAGGGGAATCTTCCTCTTGTGGACGCAGATGGTAATGCGCTTCCCCTTGCCGATGTTGTGCCGAAGGGCTTTACCTATCTGTTTGATTCCGACGACTTGAAGGTGTTTTTACAGGCGCAGGCAAGCCAGAACAAGCTCAATATCCTTTCCTCGCCGCATATCCTTACCGCCGACAACATGGAGGCCCGCATCGAGGTCGGCGAAGAAGTGCCTCTGGTGTCCAGCGAGTACATACCCCTCACAACAGAAGCCAATGACACGACATCGCGCTCGGTCGAATACCGTTCCACCGGCGTCATTCTCGCCGTGACGCCGCGCATCAATGAGCGCGGCCTGGTGGCCATGGACGTCAGCCAGGAGGTGAGCAAGGCCGCGGAGAATAAAACCAGCGGCGTTGATTCGCCGGTTATCATCAACCGCATAGTCGACACGAGCCTGGTCGTCCAGGACGGCCAGACGATCGTTATCGGCGGTCTTATCCAGGACCAGGGGGATGATGTCGAATCGGGCATACCGTATTTGTCCCGCATACCGCTGCTCGGCTTCCTGTTCGGCAGCAGCTCAACAACTGACAAGAAAACCGAACTTATCCTCATGCTGACTCCGCATGTGGTCGCTAATTTTGAAGAGGTTGACCTGGTGACAAATGAGATGAAGAAAAAAGTGACCAATATACGGAATCTTATCAACAGGAGCGGCAATTATTGGGATGCCTACAAGGATAAGCAATAGGGGGGGCCTTGGTGATCCGTCCGGGGGCGAAAAATTGTTCGCCCCTACAGACGCCGCTGAGATGCAGGACGATTACAACTCAGTAGGCCTGCTGAGGCGGATAGGCATTTTCCATAATCCGTTAATTCCATCCGTCCGGCCGGCTGAAGTCGGGCACGAACGCGCGGTCGTCCTGACCGCATTCCTGCACCCAGCCGTTTTCAAATCCGAGCTCATACAGCATCGCGCATGCCTGTTCATATTCCTCCGGGCTCAGGGGGCGGCCCAGCACCGGGTGCCCGGCAGCCTTGAAGCAGGGAGTGAACTGCCCCATCAGGCTTATGGTCACAAATGGCCCCAGGTTCTTCTTGATCGCCCGCAGGACGCGGTAGGTGTCTGTGAGCCCGTCCGGCAGCACCAGGTGCCTGATGATCAGGCCCCGCAGGGCACTGCCGTGTTCGTCCACCTCCAGATGCCCGGCCTGACGCGCCATTTCCCGCAGGGCTGCCATGTTGATCCGGTGATAGTCGGGCGCCTCTGAAAAATGCATCGCAATGGCATCGCTGCAGTACTTGGCGTCCGGCAGGTAGATATCGATAATGCCGTCCAGCAGGCGCAGCACCTCGGGATTTTCATACCCGTTGGAGTTGTAAACCAGCGGCACGCGCAGGCCGCCTGCGGCCGCAAGGATAAGCGCTTCAAGAATGCCCGGCAGGAAATGGGCGGCTGATACCAGGCTGATGTTGCGGCAGCCCCGGTCCTGCAGGCCGAGCATCATGTGCGCGAGTTCTTCCGCGCTGACCTCCCGGCCAAGATGCTCCCGGCTGATCTGGTAGTTCTGGCAGAACAGGCAGCGCAGGTTGCAGTGCGTGAAAAAAACGGTGCCGGAGCCGCACGTGCCGGATATGGCCGGTTCCTCGCCCGTGTGCGGCAGCGCTTTTGCCGCCTGCACGCGGCTTCCGGCCCGGCAGAAGCCGCGCTCGCCGCGGGTGCGGTCAACCCCGCAGCAGCGCGGGCACAGGCGGCAGGGGGAGCAAAGCGCGCGCAGCGCCCGGGCCCGTTCCTCGAGCAGGCCCTGCTCGTGCAGGCTCAGGTATCCGGGTTTAGAGGCGTTCGTCATCGTTTTTAGGCCCTCTGAGTTTGTTGTACATACAAAGTTGAGTCTATAAAATATAGTTAAAAGCTTTTTGCGGCGTGACACGTTGTGCGGAGGTTCTGGGACTGCCATGCCACGGCATAAGGCGATTTCTCCCTTTTAGAAAGGGGGATACAGGGGGATTTCACTCTTTCGTCAAATCCCCCAACCCCCTTTGCCAAAGGGGGCTTGAACACAGCTACCCTGCACGATGCACTACGGCAATTCTGCGCAGCGGGTCTGTACAAATAATTGCGCGCGCCTTGCATCTGGCCATTTTTGTTTTGCTGGCCTAACAAAACATTGCACCATGGTATAACGGCTCGGCGGCGCCGTGTCAAGCCGGGGCCGGTCCGAGTTTTTTGTGGACGAACCCGTAAAAATCTGGAACTATCATACGCATACGGCCCGCACGGGCATGATTTTCTGGAAAGGAAGCACACCCCATGAAAGCTGGCATTATCGGGCTGCCGCAAACCGGCAAAAAAACGCTGTTTACAATCCTGACCGGCGCGCATCCGGCTGCCCAGGCCGACCAGAAAAAAGTCCTGATCGGCACGGCCAGCCTGCGCGATCCCCGCTTTGAAAAACTCGTCGCCATGTACCGCCCCCGCAAGGAGGTGCAGGCGCGCATCGACCTGGCGCTGCTGCCGAAACTCGAGCGCGAGACGATCGCGCGCGGGGATGTGTTCCGCGACATCCTTGATCTGGACGCGATCTGCCACGTGGTGCGCGCATTCGAGGATGACGCGGTCTATCATGCCGAAGGCTCGGTCGATGCGCTGCGCGATATCGAGATGATCAACGGCGAGCTGATCCTGCACGACCTCGTGTTCGTGGAAACCCGGCTCGAGCGCCTGGCCGCGGCCATCAAAAAGGTCAAGGACGAGCACCAGCTGAAGGAAAAAGAACTGCTCGAGCGCATGAAGACGCACCTGGAGGCCGAGCGGCCCCTGCGGCTCATGGCGATCGCGCCCGAGGAGGAGCAGTTGATCCGCAGCTATCCGTTCATCACCCGCAAGGAAATGGTGCTGGTGCTCAACGTGGGCGACGACGCGCTTGAAAGCACCGGCCTGATCGAGCGCCTTGCGGCGCTGTGCGAACGCGACCGCATTGAGGTCATGCAGGTCTCGGCGCGCATGGAGGCCGAGGTGGCCGCGCTCGAGTCCGAGGAGGAGCGCCGCGAGTTTCTTGAAGGCCTGGGCATCAAACACTCGGCGCTTGAGCAGCTCTCAGCCCTGTGCATCAAGGCCCTGGGCCTGATATCGTTTTTTACCGTGGGCGAGGACGAGGTGCGCCAGTGGCTGCTGCGCGCCGGATCCAGCGCGCCCGAGGCCGCCGGCGTGATCCACTCCGACCTGCAGCGCGGCTTTATCCGGGCCGAGACCATGAAATACGCCGAGCTGATGGAGCACGGCACCGAGGCGGCCCTCAAGGCCGCCGGCAAGATGTATCTCAAGGGCAAGGACTACATCGTCGAGGACGGCGATATTCTCAACATCCGCTTCAAGGTGTAGGGCAGGTGCGTGCAGCGGAAGTGGGTCAGCTGACATGCGTCCACCCCGTCAACGTATCTTTCCGTCCGTGCTGATTGGTTGAACGTTGAACCCTTGTACGCCTTTGAATAAGTGCTTGCCTTGCGCACCCGAGATGTATTACACTGCATCGCTGAAAACCGGACGCCCTGCGGACGGCTTTTATAAAAAATACGGGGATGTGGCTCAGCTGGGAGAGCACTGCCTTCGCAAGGCAGGGGTCGAGGGTTCGAATCCCTTCATCTCCACCAGATTATAATCCGGGGCAGTCCCGGAAATCACAAAAGCCCTTGAGAAATCAGGGGCTTTTGTGATTTCCCAGTCTTGTGCTGTCTCATATACTCTATTGATATACCGTCACTGTGAACCTTGGCGCACGGCAGTCACCGCCTAAAGTTTTCCGTGTGCCTTGATGCGGGTACGACAAAGAACGATGAAGCGCGGACGGTTTATCCTGATAAAGAGTTGAAGGGATGTTTCCGGGCGCAGTTGGGCACAATTTCGGGCACAGGAGCAAAACCCGCCACAAGCAGCAGCTAACCCGGGCTCTGAGGAGCCCCCTGTTTTTTTGATTTAAAAGAGTGTGCCCGGGACGAGAATCGAACTCGTACAGCCTTGCGGCCGAGGGATTTTAAGTCCCTTGCGTCTACCAGTTCCGCCACCCGGGCGACCTTTGCACGCTGTATTTTCAGGCTAAAAGATATAGCGGCTTTGCGGGGGTATGTCAAACGTTGATTTAAGCGAAAAGATTGTATTTACGGGGGATTACTGCTATGATGCCCGAGGCTCGCACGGCGCGCAGGCCGCTGGCATCCCCCCGGCCGCGCTTGATGACTGCACACGCTTTACGGTGAAACAGGAGTTTGATACTGCATGGATGCTGAACTGAAACGGAAACTGACCGCCCTGCTGCTTGCAAAATCATTCCGCTATAATCCTGAGCCGGTTTTCAAACTTGCATCCGGCCGGATGAGCAATTACTACATCGACTGCCGCAAGACGACGCATTCCTGCGCGGGCAAGCACATCATCGGCAGCCTGATTCTCGACCTGATTGCGGACACGGACGTTCAGGCCGTGGGCGGGTTGACCATGGGCGCGGACCCGATCGCCTGTGCGGTATCCCATGCGGCCTATGGGCGCGGTCTGGACATTGCCTCGTTTTCAATCCGCAAGGAGCCCAAGGGCCACGGCCTGCAGCAGCAGGTTGAAGGCGATGTCAAGGCCGGCGACCGCGTCTACATCCTCGAAGACGTGGTGACGACCGGCGGATCGACCATCAAGGCAATCGAGGCCGCGCGCCGCGAAGGCCTTGAGGTGCTGGGCGTGGTCGCCCTTGTCGACCGCGAGGAAGGCGGCAGGGAGGAAATCCTGAAACATGTGGGCAGCCTGACATCCCTGTGCACGGCATCAGAGCTCCAAAAGGCCTGCCGGGCGGCATGACAGGCCGCATGTTCAAGCCGGGGTGGAATGGCGGCCGCATCCTGTGCGGCATACCGGCAGTTTCTGTTTAAGTCCCGCGTTTCATGTCCGATGGTATACGTGTCTCATACTCCAGGCATACGGGGTAACCATGCCCGGGCCGTTAACGGGGCAGATTTTTTTAAATTTTTTTGACACGGCCGCTCTTTGAACTTATATTTAAAGCGGAAGCACACAGTACGATGACAGGAAAAACCGATATGCAGCCCTTTGACCGCACGCAGAACGATATAATCGACCAGATACGCAAAACCGGCCGCTGCAACAATACGCAGATCGCCATCCTGCTTCCGTCGCTTGTGAACTATATCTTAAAGAACGACAGCAGCCTGGGGGAAAAACTGGCCCTGCGCTACGGCCAGGACCTGCCGTCCATGCTTGAGGGCCTCGGAACCGAGCTTCTCAGCGGCAGGCAGGATGCTCTGAGCTTTTTTGAGATGATGGTATCGAAGACGCACAAGGATAACTAGCAGGCTGTTGAAAAACGCCCATCTGCCGTTCGACAGGCTCACGGCCCCGGGCTTCGCCGAAGGGCCGCGCTGCACTCATCATTCCTCACTGCGGCGTACGCAAAAGCACTCCTCATTCCTCATGATTTCGCCGCGCCCGGCATCTGTGCGTTTTTGAACAGCCTGTATAAAACGGCTTTTTAACGCCCTGCTTGAGCACTCCATTGACGTTGAGCTTTTTTCGTAGTGCTTCAAGCCCCCGCCTTTTCAATTCAGCCGCGCTTTTTCACGGCTTGCATTTCCCGGAACAGTTTTTCCAGCAGCTTCCGTGCCCGCTCATACAGGCCCGGGAAGCGCGATTCGCGCGGCCCGGCAACGTTGAGCACCGCCGGGTCATGGGACGCAAGCCATGCGCGGATCAGCCGTATGGCGGATGCGTCTGGTTCGCGGCCGATGTCGACCACCAGCAGGGGTTTTTTATGTTTGGCGGCCAGCCGTGCGGTCAGGGCGGTGCCTCCCTCGGGCGCTCCGGGGCACAGGATAAGGGTTGCATCGGCATCGAGCACGTTGCGCCTGGTGCGCGCGGCATACACGTTTGTTTTCAGCTCAGCAAGGCGGGTATAGCGCCGCGAAACCGGGCCGTCTTCAGCCAGGCGCCCGCGCGGAATCGAGCCGCCGCAGGCAAGGCCGCAGGCAATGGCCGCGTCAAGGGCGGCGCGGTCAACGCCGGTCTGCGCGCCGGATATGATTGTACGCGGCCGCATCGGGATGGATTGTCCGGTCATGGGGACGTGCTGGCCACGGCGCACCGCATCAACAATATGCCCGGGCCCGGAAACGGGATACGCTATTGCAGGAGCTTTTCAAATTGCTGTTTGTAGTGTCTGGCGTACAGGTTCAGGCCCATCTTTTCCTGTTTTCTCAAAATCTCTTCAAGGGTTGCCCGGGTGGTAAGCGGATTGACCGTGACCGAGCGCAGCACGACGATCGGCTGGGGCGCATAGCGCGTGGTGCTCAGCGTGGTGCGTGAAACAAAGGTCGAGTCCTCGGCCCGTATGGCGCGGTGCAGCTCGGTATTGAGCGTGTTCAGGAGAGCGTTGATCTGTTTTTGCTGCTTCCTGGCTGCAGCCGACCGGCCGTTTTTGCCGATCAGGGCGCGCAGGCGCTCAAGCCCTTCCTGCACATCGCGGGGCACAAAGCGGAAAACGTGGATGAACAGCTGCGGGTTGTTCATGACCTCGAAGTTGGGCGAGGCGCTGATGAGCTGGTTCAAATCAGCCGTCAGGGTGAACGCATGGTCAAACAGGATCTGAAAGCCGTCGGTGCCCAGCACTTTCAGCGAGGCCCAGGGCTTGAGCACATCGAATTTGCGCGATCCCTCGAGCGTAAAGCGGCCCTGGTCGACCGAGCTTTTACGGATAACGTAGCTGGCGGTGTATTTGACGCGCATGAGGTCGCGCTCGTTGCGGAACAGCACCAGGCCCATGGACATGGGTGTGTAAAACAGCTTGTGCGTGTCGATGGTGACTGAATCGGCTCGGTCGATGCCGTCGAGCAGGTGGCGGTAGCGGTGCGTCAAAAGCGTTGCGCCGCCCCAGGCCGCGTCAACATGGTAGTGCGCACCGCATTCGCTGGCGATATCGCGCAGCTGCTTGAGGTCGTCGATGTTGCCGGTTTCGGTGGTTCCGGCAATACCCACGACCGCCATGATTTTTATTTTTTTCTTTTGCAGCTCGGCGATCCTGCGGCGCAGCTTCGCGCAGTCGACCTGGTTCTCGGCATTGACCGGAATCCTGACCAGGGAGCGGCTTCCCAGGCCCAGCACGTCCATCGACTTATCAAGGGAATAGTGCGCCAGCTTCGAGACCAGCACCGCGGCACCGCTGCAGCCGTAGTGTGTGAGCGCAGCCGCGATGCCGTCCCTGCGCACGCCCGCGAATGAGCGCCGGGCAGGAAAGGCCTTTTCGCGCGCGACCCACAAAGCGGTAAGATTGGCAAGTGTGCCGTCGGAGGCGACATTGCCGAGCGCGATTTCGGGATTTTGAATCGTACGCTTGTAAAACGCCTTTCCGCGGCGGAAGACCAGCTGATGCATCCAGGCGAGAAATTCGCGCTCGACGAATGTCGATGCTTTCGCGGTTTCAATTTTTACCTGGTTCTGGTTGAGCGCGGCGATGATCATTTCGATCAGGATCATGAAATAGGGAATGGCGCTGGTCATGTGGCCGATATAGAAGGGGTTGCCGACCTTGACCGAGTGGCGGATGATCTTTTCCTTGATTTCGTAGAGAACGTCGACGATCAGCTCGGGATCGGTCGGCGGATCGATGTCGGAGAACAGCTTGGAGAGATCCGGCAGGCTGATGGCCGAGTGGATGCCGCCCTGTTCCTGGAAAAATTCGCGGATCATGACCAGCAGCGCATCGCCGAATTCGAGGAACTTATCGGGCGTTTCCGGCATGATGAACAGCTTGGACAGGTACTGGATCGAAGCGATTATCTTTTTTTTTGATTGCAGGCTCGGCGCGAGCACATGGTCGCTGATATCGATGGCAAGCTCTTTGCGGCGTTTCATGCAACCCCTTTCAGGCGCAAAAAAACAATGCCTGACAGTATATGCCATTGGGGGGTGGCTGTCAATCGTATTTCTTGAGGAAAAACGATAGGTTTGGAGTATGCGCACCCCGCGGCGGCATGGCCGGCAGCACGGGCGCTGCCGACGCGGAGGTGACGGCGCAGAGAGTGCCGCCCGGCTATCGCTGGTACATGAAAATGCAGGCGCAGTCGCCGTCAGCCATGGTTGTGAGGATTTTGACTCCGAGCCCTTCAAACGCCAGCGCCATGGCATCCTGGTCGAGTTCGCAGATCACCGTGCAGGGCTTTTCGAAGCCGAACTCGCGGGCCATGTCCATGAACGGGCAGCGCATGTGCACTTCAAGCGCGGCGTCATGGTCGTTGTTGGATATATCAACCGGATGCATTTCCATGCCGAAGGATCCGTATACGGGCGCGGCCTTTTTGAAGCCCTCGTAGAGCGTGCAGCCTTCGAAAAACGGGCCCATGTTCTGTTTCTGGCGCTCAGGGTAGCCTTCCATCATTGCGGCGCGGGCCTTTTTTTTCCCCTGGTCATCAATGAGTTTGCGGTAGTCTGCGAATTTTTTTCTGAACATATCCATGACGTTCATGGGGTGGTGCCTCCTGTGTTGAGGTAAAAAAGGTTGCTATCCAAACCATATCAGAAAAAAAAAGCAAAAGAAATGCTTTTTTCGAAGCTGTCTGTGCGCCGGATTGACCTGTGCGCTTCTATCCGGTATAATGTGCTGTACCGTAGAGCGACCCGCCTTGCATGCTTACCGCGCTCACGCATCCGTTTGACCGGGTTATTCCTCCTCACAGTTTCTCACGCTGCGGGATACTCCGTCACATGAGTGGTGTATATCTGCGGACGGGTCATATAATGCAGTAATCATTGTACACATGAGAGGAAGGCACATGTCGGATTCAATTAAAGCAGGCGACACGATCAGTGTTGATTACACGGGCAGATTTGACAGCGGCGAGGTGTTTGATACGTCCCGGAACCGGGCACCGCTCAAGTTTACGGTCGGGGCCGGGCAGCTTATACCGGGGTTTGACGCTGCCGTGCTCGGCATGCGGCCGGGCGGTAAAAAGACCGTGACCATTCAGCCTGAAGACGGCTACGGTGCCCATGAGCCGGAGCGCATCATCAAAATGCCGCGCGCCGGCGTACCCGAGGGTATGGACGTGGCGGTCGGCATGGCTGTTCACCTGGCGGATCAGCGCGGCAACCCGGTTCCGGCTGTTGTGCAGGACGTGACCGACGAAGATGTCGTGCTGGACCTGAATCATCCGCTGGCAGGCAAGACCCTGACCTTTGATATCGAGATCCGTGAAACCGGGCTTGAGCCCGACCCGCAGTGCGGTTCCGGCAGCGCTTCCTGCGGAAGCTGCTGCGGCGGTTGCGGCGAGTAGGCTTCCTGCGTGTATGCTGCCGGCGATTGTGCTCCGGACGGCCCGTACAGGGCTGTCCGGCAGGCACACATGCCGCGCGTTTTCAGTCCTTTATTTCTTCAAACTGTTCTTTTGAGGCCCCGCAGATCGGACATTCGTCGGGCGGCGTGTCGCCTTCGTGGACATAGCCGCAGATTGTGCATCGCCATTTTTTCATGCCGGTTCTCCTTCCTGTGCAATGTGTTGCGGCGTGAGCCGTTGTGTCTGAACGGAGGTAACCTTACCCTGAATGCCCATGCCGTGTCAAGGCGGCCGGGAGTCCTTTTTTGCCGTGATTGCCCGCACGCTTTGTGGCGGTTGCGCCGCCGCTGGTTACTGCGATGGCGGCAGGAGCCGTGGAGATGCCTGTTCTTGCAGTAACCGTTACCCTATCCCCGATATGGACCGGGCAGGAGACCGCCGCAGACAGCCATGCACAGCAGGGCTGTCAGGCAGGCGCGGTGCCAATGATGTGCCGTTTGCATTGATCCAGGCGTTGTATGCACGCATGGACCGGCATGGTGCCGGCGGCAGCGCCGCGGCTTAATGCGCTGACGCTGCGCATGGTGTCAGGTGTCGACCGCCTTCATGGACGTGTTTTTTTGCGGTAGAGTTTACCGGGCAAGCGGCACGCCTGCTGCGGTTCATTTCTATGTTTCACACCGCGTACTATTATTTATGGTTGACAAAATGCTGTGTTTCTGCCAATTTTTAATAAGTTACGGGCGGTGCAAAAGTTTTGCAGGGCGCATGTCTTTTTGATTCGATTGTCCGGGTGCAGGGTATCGAGTATCGGGCGGCTTTCCAGGCGCTGACGCCTGTCGGGGCAGGCAGTATGCTCTAAACATATAAACACCCGGATGATTCTGGCCGCAGCTGTATGAGAGGAGACTTGATCCGCATGAAAGTTGGAAAACTGACATCAGTGGCGATAGCGGCGTTTGCTGTATCGGTTGTGACGGTCATGGGCGCTGAGTTTCCGGGAAATGATGCCGGCAAAGCGGCAGGTATTGACAGGCCCCCTGTGATCACGAACGGTCCGTTTCTGGGGGCGGGCGGGTGGCCGTTGCTTCCGACTTCGGCTGAAAAGGCTTTTGTCCTCATGCGGAATCATACGCTGGTCTGGACGTTCAGCGATGATCAGGGCTCGTGCAGCGGCGCCTGCCTGCTTAAGGCCGAGTATCAGGCAGTCGGCAGCGGCAGATGGACACGGCTTCCGGTCGCCAGCGGGCCGGATCCCGGACTTGCGAGCGTCTCGCTTCCGGTTGAGATTTTGGATCGAGATACCAAATACGGTTTCCGGTTTTCTGTGACCGATTGCGCCGGCCAGACCACGCAGTCGGCCGTTTATTATTTCGCGGTCCCGCCTCCTGATAATCCTCCGGTCATCGGTGACGGCCCCTTCCTGTCAACAGGACCGTGGCCCGTGCTTGCCCTTTCGCAGTCGAAAGCCGTTGTCGTCAGGCACAACGTACATATTCTCTGGAATTTCAGTGACGATTACGTGTCCTGCAGCGGCCTGTGCACGCACCGGGCCCGCTATCGCAGGGTTGGCGAAGAGCAGTGGGTATGGCTTGATACTGTCTTGACTGATGAGACGGCAAAGAAAAATGCCTATGTTGAGCTGCCGGTTGAAAAGCTGCAGAACGGCTCCTACATGTTTCGTTTTGACGTGCAGGATTGCGCCCGCCAGAGAACCGAGTCGCAGACATATTATTTTGATGTCGAAAAACCGCAGACGTGACTGCCTGGTCCGTACGGGAGGCCCTCTGCGGCTGGCTGCGCAGGGATGCTGCCGCTGCGTTCGTGGCCGGAATGTGTGCCGCTATTCTCCTGATTCCTTCCCCCGCAGCGCAGTATGACTGTTTTTCGATGCGCCTTTTGCTCACCATGCGCGCATGTCCCCTGAAACCGCAATCCGGACGTATGTTCCCTGCCGGCTGATGTGCGCCGGTCCTGCATCAGGCCCATGACTCCTTTTGCCACCATCAAGCAGTATGTGATTCAAAACCGCTGGTATATCGCTTCCGGGTTTGCCGCACTTGTCATCGTCGATGTACTGCAGCTGCTGGTGCCGCGGGTGTTTAAGCACGCGGTCGATCAGCTCACGCAGGGAACAGCCACGGCGCAGACGCTTTACAGGGCATTTTTACTGCTGCTGGCTTTTGCCGGAGCAATTTGTGCGTTCCGGTTCTGCTGGCGCATCTGCCTGATCGGCACATCGCGCCGCATGGAATTGCATCTGCGCGACCGTCTGTTCTCCCGCCTGATCCGCCTGCCCATGCCGGTGATCAACGCGCGCAGGGCCGGCGACAGCATGGCCCGCATGACCAATGATCTTGAATCGGTCAGGATGTGCTTCGGCATCGGCATGGTTGCCCTGTTCGACACGGTGTTCCTGGGTACGTCCGCGCTGGTTTTTTTATGCTTCATCAGCCCGGCCCTGACGATGCTTGCATTGCTGCCCATGCTGCTGATCATGCTGATTACCTGGCGGCTGAGCCCGGCGCTGTTCCGCAGGTTTAAGCAGGTGCAGGGTACGTTTTCGGACATGACCGAAAAGGTGCGCGAAACACTGAGCGCTGTATGGGTTGTCAAGGCCTACAGCATGGAAGGCCACCAGGCCGACTCATTCGGCGCCCTGAGCCGGACCTATATCCGGCAAAACCTTGATCTGGTCAGGGTGATGGGGGTTTTTTTTCCGCTGATCATGGTGTGCGCCAATCTCAGTATCGCCATACTTCTTGCTGCCGGCGGGCGCATGACGATTGCCGGCTCGATATCAACCGGCGATTTCGTGGCATTTTCAAGCTATCTGTGGATTCTTACCTGGCCCATGATGGCCCTCGGCTGGGTGGTTAACCTGTATCAGCGCGGCAGGGCATCGATGCAGCGCATCAATGAACTGCTGGATCTGCCGATAGAGGACCTGGCCGCAGACGACAGCGCGGCGCCCGGCAGTCTTGACATTACCATACGCGACCTCAGTTTCGTCTACGCCCCCGGCATGCCCGCGGCGCTGCGCAGCGTTTCGGCGGTGCTGCCGCAGGGGGCGGTAATCGGCATTACCGGAACGACCGCCTCCGGAAAAACAACACTGTGCAGTCTGCTGCTGCGCCTCTATGATCCGCCGCCGGGAACCGTGTTCATCGGCGGCCGGGATATCCGGGATATTCCGCTGCAGAGCCTGCGCCGGTTGTTTTCCTGTGTTCCTCAGGACAGTTTTCTTTTTTCCCAGTCCCTTGCGCGCAATATAGCCTTCGGCTGCGACGGCTGTGATGACGAGGTCGAGCGCTGTGCCGCCGATGCGCAGATGCTGCACGACATCCAGAGGCTCAGCCGCGGCTTTGAAACCGTGGTCGGCGAAAAGGGCGTGACGCTCTCCGGCGGCCAGCGCCAGCGGGTCTGCATCGCGCGCGCCCTGATTACCGATGCGCCGATCATGATTCTGGATGACGCGGCCTCGTCGCTTGATGCAGAAACAACACGTTTGCTGACAGCGCGGCTGCGCGAGGTCGGCGGACGGAAGACGATGCTGATTATTTCCAACCGTATCGCGACCATAGAGCATGCCGACATGATTCTGGTGCTTGATGACGGCCGCCTGGTCGAAACCGGCACGCATGCGCAGCTGACAGCGCGCGACGGACTGTACCGGCGTCTGTTCCTTAAACAGCAGCTTGAAGAAGGAACCTAGCATGCTGTTAAAAAACGCACATCTGCCGCGCTGCGCGTGCGCCTGTACCCCGCAGCAGATTGAGAAGCCCGTATAAGGGATTGTTACCACACTGACAGGAAAGAGCAGCGCGCATGCCGCCGTTTGACAGCGTCCATATCGAGGAACACCACCACACGACCGTCGGCTTCGGCCGTCTGCTCCTCTATTTTCTGCGGTTTTTCAAACCGCGCAGGGCGGTCATCGCTGCAACCCTGGTGCTGGCGGTGGGCGCTACCGCGGCTGAACTGACCCTGCCGCACCTGATGCGCACGGGCATTGACCGCTATATCGTACCGGCTGCCATGGCCGTTGACATGGAGCGGCTTCGTCAGCACCCTGACCTGATGGCTGAGCTTGAGGACGATCTTATCCGCGTTGACGGGGCCGATGCGGTTTTTTTGGGGCCTTCCGGCCTGCGGCGTGCCGGCAGTTCGCGCGTGCAGCAGCTGCAGGCACTGGGCGTGTGCGGCCCGGAGAACTACTATATCACCGGGGCGGCGCCGGAAGCCGGACAGGTCGTGCGCTCGCATCCAGGCCTGTTTACCGCCGATGAGCGGACGGTGGTGATTTCACGTGCGGACATGGCCATGCTCACCGCCTCCGAGCTGCTGCGCCTGCGCCGGGGCGATATCAGCGGAGTGCTGCGCCTGTGCGGCATCTTTCTGATTGTGCTCTTTGCCGGGTTCGCCCTGAACGCGGCCCAGATTTTCTGGGTTGAACATGCCAGCCAGCATATCATGCATGACGTGCGGCAGACGGTTTTGCAGCATCTTATAAGCCGTCCGCTGAGCCTGTTTACCGCCAGCCCCGTGGGCCGTCTGGTAACGCGCGCGACCAATGACGTGCAGAACCTGCATGAGATGTTCAACGCGCTTTTTGCCGGCATGCTCAAAGATGTGCTCATGATTGCCGGCATCATGGCCGTGCTGCTGATGCTGGACGCGCGGCTGGGGCTTGCCTGCTGTGCCGTCCTGCCCGTCGTGCTGCTTGCGACCGTGCTTTTTTCCGTTTTTTCGCGCCGCGCGTTTCGCGAGGTCCGCATCAAGATCGCGGCGATCAATGCCATGATCCAGGAAAGCATCGCGGGCCTGACGGTTGTGAAGGTGTTTTGCCGCGAGCGCGGGCACGACGCCAGCTTTCGGCAGCTCAATTATGAAAACTACAAGGCCAATATGCGCCAGACGACGGTGTTTGCGGTATTCAGCCCCGTTATCGACCTGGCGCAGCTGTGCGTTATGGGCATTATCGTGTGGTACGGCGGCATGCGGACGCTTGATGGCGCGCTGTCGCTCGGCACCTTCGTGGTTTTCCTGTATTACATGCGCATGTTTTTCCGGCCCATTCAGGACATCGCCGAGAAGTACAACATCATTCAGTCGGCGTTTGCCTCGCTTGAGCGCCTGTATCTTCTGCTGGAGGACAGCGGACCCGGCGAGCAGTATGCCGGAGACCTGCTGCCGGACGTGACCGGGGGCTCGATATCCTTTCGCAATGTCTCGTTTGCCTATCATGAGGACGAGCCGGTTTTGCGGAATGTTTCCTTTGACGTTGCCCCGGGCCAGACCCTTGCAATCGTGGGGGTGACCGGATCGGGCAAAACGACGATTATCAACCTGCTGGAGCGTTTTTATGAGCCGCAGCAGGGATCGATTTTCCTTGACGGCATCGATATACGCCGGTTTGACGTGCGGCAGCTGCGCCGCAGGATGGGGCTTGTCCTGCAGGATGTGGCCCTGTTTTCAGGCAGCATCCGGGACAATATTGTGCTGGGCAATCCAGCTGTTTCAGAGCAGCATCTGCAGCAGGCTCTGGCCGTCTCAAATCTTGGCAGGGTTGTGGCCCGGCTGCCGGGCGGCATTGATGAGCTGCTGCTGGACGGCGCCAGGATCTTATCGGCCGGCGAGCGCCAGCTTCTGGCGTTCGCCCGGGCGGTTGCCGCCGACCCCCCGGTTCTGGTGCTTGACGAAGCCACGGCCAATATCGATCCCCTGACGGAAGATTTGATCCGGAAGGCTCTTCAAAACATAACCACGCGGCGTACGGCAATCATTATCGCCCACCGGCTTTCCACCATCCGCCATGCTGACAAAATTCTTGTACTTCACCGGGGCGCGGTCTGCGAGCAGGGAACGCATGCTGAGCTGATGGCCCGCAAGGGGCGGTACTACCGCATGTCGCAGCTGCAGTACCTGTCGGGCAGCTGAAAAACCGGGACTGATACAGGGCCTTCGTTAAAGCCCGATTGCGATGATCGCCCCGGCTGCCGCCACAGCGGGCACACCGTCGCTTGCCCCTGCCGGCAGCGCATGGTATAACTAAGCACTATACGCATGCCAGGGGAGCAGTATGGCGATCTATCCGGATTGCGGGAACAGGTTTGATCCGTCCAAAGCAGTAGCATTGTAAACGGTCCTTCCCATGCCCGTAAATGTTTTTTATTGTTTTTTATAAAAATGAGATAACGCAAGATATTCCGAACCCTTAATCTTGATATTATTTTGAAAAATTGGCGAGCGTATTTAAGAAAAATATTTTTCAACCGATGATTAAAACTGTTACAGGAGTCGGCTGCAGCCGCTCGGTTGTTGATTTCGAGACGGCCGGGCAGCCGCTAAAATAGAAATCATCCGGTAATCCGGCATCTTAACCGATTGCATAAAGGGGACCTGCAATGGTGAGCACACACAAGACCATGCTGCACACTGCGGCAAGCGCCATAGTTCTTATGGCATGTTTATTGATGCCCTGCACATGTCCGGCACAATCCGTGATGTGGACCTGGATGAGCGGATCTGACCGGATAGATGAGGCCGGCGTCTACGGCACCCAGGGTGTCCCGGATGCTGCCAACGCGCCCGGGGCACGGTATGACAGCAGTTCATGGACTGACGCTTCCGGCGATCTGTGGCTGTTTGGGGGCGAAGCCCCCGGATGGGGCCTCCTCAACGACTTGTGGCGCTATGATACTGTTACAGGCGAGTGGACCTGGATGAGCGGATCCAGCCTGACAGATCAGTTTGGCGTCTACGGCACCCGGGGTGTCCCGGATGCTGCCAACGTGCCCGGAGCCCGTGCAGGAGCCGTTTCCTGGATAGACAGCTCCGGAGACCTGTGGCTGTTTGGGGGGAGAGGTTTTGATCGCGATGGGCAATATGACTGGCTGAACGACCTGTGGCGCTATGATACCGCAGCAAATCAGTGGGCCTGGGAGGACGGGCTGCCCTTTATTGATTTAGTGTATGAGAAAGGCTTCCATAATGACAAGGGGTATCCGCGGCCCGACGTCTGGCCCGGGGCGCGTGAGGGGGCCATTTCGTGGATAGACAGCTTCGGTTTTATGTGGCTGTTTGGCGGGTACGGCTACCAGGATATTGTTTATTTCGACTATCGCGAGGAAGACGGCACATACTGTTGGGACAGAGACCCCGGTTCGTGCCCGAAACCCGGCGCTTTGAATGATTTGTGGGTCTATAACAAAGCCACACATGAGTGGGCCTGGGTAAGCGGCTCGTCAGACAGGAATAAACTGGGCTCCTATGGCGCAATGGGCGCCCCGGCTTTCGGTAACATGCCCGGGGCGCGCTGGGGCTCCATTCCCTGGATAGACGAAGACAACAACCTGTGGCTGTTCGGGGGGGCAGGCAAAGACAACCAGGTCAGTGACGACTACTTCATTCGCATGAACGACTTGTGGAATTATAATCCTGTTACAAAGATGTGGACATGGGTAAGCGGCTCAGCAACAGGTGACACGGTAGGCGTTTATGATGAAAGCAACGGCGATCTTGTTCCCGGATGCCGTGAAGAGAGCATTTCCTGGATAGACAACGCCGGCAAGCTGTGGCTGTTCGGGGGCTTCGGTCTGGCCAGCACATACTCTCCCATCGGCGGCCTTCTCAATGACTTGTGGTCTTTTGACAATGCAACAAAACAATGGGACTGGGTAAGCGGTTCAGACGAAATCTCGACTCCAGGCGGCACCATCATCGCCGGTATTTACGGTACCAGGGGGGTTCCGGATGAAGCTAACGTTCCCGGTGCGCGTGAAGGCACTGTCTCCTGGATAGACAGCCTGGGCACCCTCTGGCTGTTCGGGGGGGGGGATGGTTTCGACGGCTACGGAGACTATGGCTATCTGAATGATCTGTGGCGCTTTGGAACTATTGCCTGCGTGTCAGATGCGGAGTGCGATGACGGCCTGTTCTGCAACGGTGATGAAACCTGTACGGGTGGAGCATGTGTTGAAGGCACAGCGCCCTGCAGCGGCGATACGCCTGTCTGCGATGAGGACCTTGACCTGTGCGTGGCATGCAGCTCCGACGACGACTGCGGCGGCGATACCCCGTTCTGCGACACGGCGCAGAATCTCTGCGTTGCATGCCTGGCGGACGGCGACTGCGATGACTCCCTGTTCTGTAACGGAGCCGAGACATGCACGGATGGAGCATGCGGCGAGGGCACAGATCCCTGCCAGGGAGCAACGCCGGTCTGTGATGAAGCACAGGATATTTGCACGCCGCCTGAATGCACAGTTGACGGCGACTGTGATGACGGCTTGTTTTGCAACGGCCCTGAGACCTGTTCGGATGGCAGCTGTGCGGACGGAGCGGCCCCCTGCGGAGGCGATACGCCGATCTGTGATGAAGCAGACGACACATGCGTTACGGGTTGTCTTACCGACGATGACTGCGGTGATGCGTATACATGCCAGGCAAACGTGTGTGTCCCGAAATGCAATCTGCTGATCAAGTATAAACAATTGGTCTCTGCCAAGCTGACCAAGGATAAAAAAGTTACGTTTAAAATCACCACCGGGGCGTTCGGCCCGGTTGACATGGGGCCGGATATCAGGATACTGGAAGTAAAGCCCAACACGAAAAAGGGAACGGTGAAGGTTAAGACGATCGTTCCTGCCGGGCTCGCGCCGCAGACCATTCCTGTCTGGGTGGGCGACTGCTTCGGGCAGATCGTTATCCAATAGCGCTTGATTTGACACCGGGAACAGCATGGCAAAGGCGGGGCCTGAAGAGGCCCTGCCTTTTTTTTGGCAGGTGAGCATCGATACAAAGTCGAAAAATCGGCCGCGGAAACCACGGCGCCGATACGGTTGCGGCAGACCTGTCACACGGTGCCGGAATGTCTGCATGCCCGGCTTGCGGGCCCTTCACGTGCCGAATATCCTGCCCTGAAAAAAGTAAAAACTTTTTATTGGATGACGGCGGCTATAATGGTATATAAAGACCCTGCTGCCGAAAACCATGGCGCGCAGAACACATGGGCTTTGCCAGAGCATTGAAGGAAAAAGCCCCTCGCGCCGGATTGCGGGGGCGGGAGCTCCATTTTGAAAACGCGCACGCGGTAGTTCTGCACGCCTGGCGTGAGGCGATTACATCATTACATCAGGAGGAGATATGAAAAAAACAGTATGTGCAATTATTATCGCGGCTTTTTCGGTGTGTGTATGGCTGCAAAACGCAGGGGCTGAGGACATCAAGATCGGATCAATTTTACGGCTTTCACAGGGCGCATCGGATGGACTGCCCGCACGGCGCGGTGTTGAGATTGCCGTCAAGGAGATCAACGCCAAAGGCGGAATCGGCGGCAGGAAGGTGGAGGTCATTTTCGAGGACAGCAAGGACACTGATCAGGCTGCGGTTGCCGCATTCCAGAAGCTTGTTTCAATGGACGGGGTCAAGGTTGTCATCGGTCCCATGAAAAGCAGCGAAGTGCTTGCGGTTGCGCCGATTGCCATGCGCGAAAAGATCGTTGTCATCACTCCGAACGGAACCTCGCCCAAAATATCCGAAGCCGGTGAATACGTCTATCGCGGCTGCTCCCGCATCGACAAGCAGGCCGAGGCGCTCACCCAGTTTGCCAAAGACCCCATGAAGGCAACCGGGGTTGCAATCCTGTACAGCAATGAGCCCTACGGCAAGGGATGCAATGACCTTTTTACAAAGCAGTTCACGGCCCTGGGCATTCCGGTTGTCGCTGTCGAGAGCTTCATGGTCGGCGACAGGGACTTTTCAGCCCAGATCACCAAGCTCAAGCAGAGCACGTTTGACCTTCTGTTCATCCCGGGCTATCTGCAGGAAACCGCGCCTGCCATCGCCCAGGCGCGCAAAATGGGCATTGTTGCCGAGTCGATGGGCGTGTACGGCGACATGGCTCCCAAGTATATCGAGCTTGCCGGCAAGGCTGCTGAAGGCCACATAAACGCAAGCGAATATGACGAGGACTACGCAACCGGGAAAAACAAAAAGTTCAAAGATGCCTACTACAGCATCGTAAAGGCCGACGCCAATGAGCCCAACAACATCATGTTCGCCGCCCTGACCTACGATGCGATGGGCCTTGTGGCCGAGGCGATCGCCGCGAAGGGAAATTCGCCTGACGGCATCAGGAGCTATCTTGACAGCGTGAAGGATTTTGACGGCGTGACCGGAAAGCTCAGCTTTGACGCCAACGGAGACGTGGTCAAGCAGGGCGTCTACATTTTCAAGGTGCAGGACGGAAAATACGTAAAGGTCAAATGATGTGTTTTTTCAGCAACTGGTAAACGGACTTGTCTCGGGCTGCGTATACGCGCTGATCGCTCTCGGCTATACCATGATTTTCGGCATCCTGGGCATTGTTAATTTCGCCCAGGGTGAGATATACATGTTCGGGGCGTTCGGCGCCGTGACCGTGTATGCGGCAACAGGGAGCCTTGCCCTGGCAATCCTGGCGGGGCTGGGCGCGGCGTGCCTCGTCGGCGTACTGCTTGAGCGCTTTGCGTTCAGGCCGCTCCGGGGCACCCATCCGCTTGTCCCGCTCATCAGCGCAATCGGCGCGTCCATACTGCTGAGCTCGCTTGCCCGGTTTTTTTTCGGGCCCGAGGACCGGCCCTTTCCGCATGAATTTTCCGCGGCAACCTACACGGTTTTTTCCGCGCACATAACCGGCATGCAGCTCACCATCATGGGAATTTCGGCGGCTCTCATGACCGCTCTCTGGCTTTTTCTCACGATGTCCCGGCATGGCAAGGCGATACAGGCCGTGGCCATGGACAGCGATGCGGCCAGGCTCTCGGGCATTAATGTCAACAGGGCCTATGTCGCAACATTCCTCAGCGGTTCGGCCCTCAGCGGTGTTGCGGGCATGCTCATGGCGGTCTATTATAACGCCACATCGCCGACCATGGGACTGCTGCCCGGACTCAAGGCATTCTCCGCGGCAATACTCGGAGGCGTCGGGTCGATACCCGGCGCGATTATCGGCGGCCTGGTGCTCGGCGTGGCCGAGAACCTCGGCGCCGCCTACCTGTCATCAAACTTCAAGGATGCATTCGCATTCATAGCGCTTGTGCTGGTGCTTATCATCCGGCCGCGCGGCATCATGGGGCAGCGGAAATGAGCGCCTATGTTTTTCATGTGCTGATCATGGTTTCGATCTTCGCGATCCTGTCGCTGAGCCTCAATATCATTGTCGGCTTTGCCGGCCTTGTGTCGCTGGGGCATGCGGCATTTTTCGGCATCGGCGCGTATGCAAGCGGCCTTATGATGATACGCGGCATGGGCTTTGTGCCTGCATTGTTTCTCGCGGGCCTGTGTACCGCGGCGCTGGGAGTCGCGCTCGCGCTTCCCGCGCTGCGGGTGAAAGACGACTATCTTGCCATTGTAACGCTTGGTTTCGGCATTATTGTCGTGATGGTCCTCATGAACCTTGAGGTGACCGGCGGCCCTGACGGACTGGTAGGCATTCCTCCTGCCGCCCTGCTTGGTACTCCGCTGTATTCAAAGCCCGGTTTTCTGGCCCTGACGCTGGGATTCCTTCTGGTTATGATCCTGAGCGTGTATGCGCTCAAGCAGTCCAGGATCGGCAGGGCATGGGCCGCCATACGCGACAATGACGTGACCGCCATGTTCATGGGGATCAATATCTATTATTACAAGATGCTCGCCTTTATCGTGAGCTCATTCTGGGCGGGACTCGCGGGCAGCCTGTATGCCCACTACACCGCCTATATCAACCCGCAGACCTTCGGCATGCACACCTCCATTCAGATACTTTCCATGGTCGTGCTCGGCGGCATCGGCAGCATTACCGGCTCGCTTCTGGGCGCCGCCCTTCTGGTGGTGCTGCCCGAAATCCTGCGCCCCCTGGCTGATTATCAGGATATTTTTTATGGAGCCCTGCTTGTTACCATGATGGTGTTCAGGCCCCAGGGCATCATGGGCCGCGTGAAAATAACCGAGATCTTCGGAAAGAAGTAGCGTGCTCAGGCTCTCCAACATCCACACCTACTATGGCAATATCCACGCGGTCAAAGGCGTGAGCATACATGTTAATCCGGGTGAAATCGTTGCGCTTATCGGCGGAAACGGTGCGGGCAAAAGCACGATTTTAAGGACCATTTCGGGAATCTTAAAGCCCGCCTCGGGAACCATACACTTCGGGAGTGACGATATCACGAGCCTGGGCCCCGAGAGCATCCTGAGGACCGGCATCGGCCATGTGCCTGAAGGCCGGCGGCTTTTCAAGGGCCTCACGGTCAGGGACAACCTGATCCTCGGCGCGTATTCCCGCAGGGACCGGGACAGGATAGACGATGACATTGATGCGATGGAGCGGCTTTTCCCCATACTTAAAAAACGAAAGGGCCAGATCGCCGGGACCCTTTCAGGAGGAGAGCAGCAGATGCTTGCCATGGCGCGGGCGATGATGGCACGGCCCGGGGTGCTGCTGCTGGATGAGCCCTCGATGGGCCTTGCCCCGATCATCACCGCGCAGATTTACGCTCAGATCAAAGCGCTTAATCTCGGCGAGGGGCTGAGCATGCTGCTTGTCGAGCAGAATGCCCGGCTTGCGCTGAACCTTGCCCACCGGGGCTATGTTGTCGAAACCGGCCGCATTGTCATGGAGGGCACTACCGGCGAGCTGCGGGAAAGCAACGAGATACAGCGCGCCTATCTCGGCAAGGGATACCGGGAAGTGTGGGAATAGCGCCGGGGCCGCGCGCGTGTCCCTGCCGTGCCGCGCGTGCCGTTAACGACCATCAGGGTACTGCATCATGCTGACAGCCGAAGGCATCACGAAAAGCTTCATGGGCATCCATGCGCTCTCGGGCGTGTCCATGCAGGTGCATGCGGGAGAGATCCTTGGCGTTATCGGGCCCAACGGCGCGGGCAAAACAACGCTGTTTAACGTACTCACCGGACTGTACGCCCCTGATGCGGGAAACATTTTTTTTGAAGGCAGGGACATCACAAACCTGCGGCCGTACCGGAGGGTCGGGCTGGGTCTGGCGCGCACATTTCAAAATCTTGAAATATTCCGCGACATGAGCGTGCTTGAAAACGTCATGGTGGGGGGCCATGTCCGGCTTTCGTGCGGCTTCTGGCAGAGCCTGCTTGTGACACCGGGCAAAAGGGCCGAGGAGCGCCTGCTGAGAAGTCAGGCCCTTGAGCTTCTTGCGCTGCTTGGGCTTGCCGACCGGGCGTCCGCTCCCGCGGTGAGCCTGTCCTATGGCGACCAGCGCAGGATCGAGATCGCCCGCGCGCTTGCGTCACATCCCGCCATGCTGTTTCTTGACGAGCCGGCCGCGGGCATGAACCCCAGGGAAACCGAGCTTCTTGCCGGCCTGATCGCGCAGCTCAGAAAGGATTTGCAGCTGACCGTTGTCATCATAGAGCATGACATGAACCTCATCATGAATGTCTGCGACCGCATTGTGGTCATGAGCGAGGGCAGGGTTCTTACGGCCGGCGCCCCCCATGAGATCAGACTGGACGCGCGTGTCCTTGAAGCCTATCTCGGAGAGGAGATACTATGATGTTCGAAACCCGGTATGAAACAATGTCCGCAGCCGAGCTTGCGCTCATCAGGATGGAGCGCCTGCAGTCGACGCTCAACCGCGCATACCTGAACGTCGCTCATTATCGCAGGACGCTTGACGGCGCAGGCATACTGCCCGAGGATGTCAGGTCGCCGGCCGACCTTCAAAAGCTGCCCTTTACCACGAGGGCCGACCTTGAAAAGGGCTATCCCTATGACATGTTCGCCGTCCCGCTCAGGGAGGTCGTGCGTATCCACGCTTCCCTGGGCAAGGCCCGCAAACCCATCGTGACAGGCTACACGGCCGGCGACCTCAAGGCCTGGGCGCGGCTCATGGCCCGGTTCCTTACCGGGGCCGGCATTACGCGCGATGACGTTTTACAGATATCATTTCGCTACGGCCTGATGACCGGCGGCTTCGGATTTCACAGCGCGGCAGAGCTTATCGGGGCGTCGGTCATTCCGGCCGACATCGGCAACACGGCCGAGCAGGCGGCCATTATGCATGACTACCTGACATCGGCCATAGCCTGTACGCCGGGATTCGCCCTGATACTTGCAAGCAGGCTGGGGGAGCTGCGGATCAATCCAAAATCGCTCAGGCTGCGGCGGGCAATCCTCGGGGCTGAACGGCTCGGCGCCGGAGTGCGCTCGCGCGTTGAGCAGGCGCTTGGCGTCGAGGTTTTTGACAGCTACGGATCAAGCGTTGTGCTCGGGCCGGGCATTGCCGGCGAGTGCAGCGCCCATGACGGGCTGCACGTCTATGAGGACTTTTTTATACCGGAAATCATAAACCCCGCGACAGGCGAGGTGCTCGGGCCCGGAGAAAAGGGGGAACTTGTTATTACCACGCTGATGCGCGAGGCCTATCCGCTTATCCGGTACCGGACGGGCGATATCACGATGGTGCAGGAGGGCGCGTGCCCGTGCGGCAGGACCCATGTCCGGCTCGCGGGATTTTTCGGAAGAACCGACAGCACCGTCAAGGTCAAGGGAACAAGCGTGTCGCTTGACCGGCTCCGGGAAATCCTTGCGGCAGAAGGCGTTGCCACGAGAATCCAGCTGCATCTCTGCCGCGAAGGGGCTTTTGAAAAAGCCGTCCTGCTCGTTGAAATCGGAGAGACGTTCTTTTTCGACAGGATGCGGGACCAGAAAGTATTTATCGAAAAGCTTGAAAAGAACCTGCATACGGGTACGGGCCTGCATCTTGGCGTCAAACTCGTTCCTTTTTCAGCGTTCAGGGGCGACGCGCCGGTGGTTGATGAGCGGGACGAATGACATGGGCCCGGCTGCAGGCTGCTTGGCCCTGCGCAGGGGTTCTATCCCTGCTGCGGAGGCGGCACGGCCGTGGCAATCTCCTGATGGCGCATTCCACAACCGGACAGCACACCATTTGTCTGTCCTGGCCGCTGCACAGCAATAACCCGTGAGGTCCGGCCGCATGCGGCTGCGCGGCCGGGCTGAAACGGCAGCCCGCTGCATGCCGGGCGGTTTGCGGAACATGAAAATACAGCAGCTTAGCCGGCATTACGGGGGCTGCTCCAAATTTGAGCAATCTGCTAAATACCCTCTGTTTATGCTTGCGGCGTGAGGTTTCCCCAGGGTTTTCAACAGGGAATTAACAGATGCTGTGCATTACTGTAAGGCCCTAGATATAGTGTCCTGAGCGGCATACGTCCACAAGATATCAACACATTGCAGCTGCTCAAGCATGCGGGGAGATGGCTGCTTCAAAGCGATACCGGCAGCGCCTTTCAGCACGGCAAACGAATTGAGTTTTTGCCGTGCTGCAGGCTGCAAACCGCCATTCAACCGGCGACAGTACAAAAGCACCCGGCCGGAGCAGCCGGCTGCTTTTGCGCACCGGCGGGAACGGCGGGAAAACAGTATGCAATGGTGCCGGTTTAGACCGCGGTTTTCAGGCCTGCGCCAGCCCGCAGTCTTTCATTATTGAAAGTACATCATCTGGATCACGTGCCGGTGCGGTGAACGCGCAATCGCGCTTTGATGCTTGCCTAAGCGGTGGAGTCAATGTATAAAGGAGCCACAACCACCGTGCCGCCGTAAGCGGCTGATGTCCAAAACCGTTTGAAGATATGCATTGCCTCGAAAAGCCGGCGGGCCCAATAAGCACATAAACTGCTGCAGTGTCTCCGGAATTACCCGCGCATGAAGAGACTACAAGATACTCTTCTGTTTGTAACGGTCATTATCCTTGGCGGATGTCTTCTTCTTGCCACCCGGGCCGGAGCGGCTATGTATTGCGTTAAGCCTGACGGGGCCGTAACGGCGGCAAACAGGGCCAGTGCCGCCGTGCCCAATGCGGAAACCTGCACCGAAGTTTCTCATGTTCATGGCGCACTGTCCATGGCTCAAGCCAATGTATTAACCGGTTTGTCCGCCGGAGACACGGTATATTTTTCAGCTACAAACACATCTGGCGCCGATACAGCCTATGATACGGGCCTTGTTGTTGCCAGCAGCGCTTCCGACTATATCAATTTTCGCGGTATCGCTGATGGGGCTGGAAACAGCTATCCTGTAATCGCTGTGAGTTCAGGCGCATCCATTCATACTAATTACAGGTCATATATTGATATTTCCGGTTTTTCTATTCAATACCGGGGATCGAACTGCGATGTTCATGTGGCCATAGCCGGAGCGGTTTCCCATATCAGGTTGTCCAATCTCGCCATAGATGGAAACGGCTATGGATATCCTCTGAACGCAGGAAGCAGCGTCAGCAATGTTGTTATTGATTCAGTGCATATAACAAATCCCTGGAGTTACAGCGTCTGGTTTTCAGGCGCATCAAACAGCGGCATAACAATGCGCAATCTGACAACGGCCGGCGGCCGGGGAATCAGCCTTTCAAACGTGTCTGGCTTAACGATTACAAACATGGCAAGCGGTGCAACCAGTTCGCCATCATACAGCTCATTGGCATTGAACAGCTGTTCCGGCGTGCTTTCAATTTCAAATTACATTTCAAATGCTTCTGCAGGGTATGGCCTGGAAATAAACTCATGCACTTTCAGCGCGGGGAGTTCTATAAACGGGCTCAACATAGCATCAGCCGGCGTATCCGGTGCCATGATAAGAAACACGGCAGTACAATCACTCATACTCGACAGTCCGACAATTACCGGAAGCAATGGCCCGGGCGGCTGCGGGCTCTATCTGCTTGATGTTGCCGGCGGCGTATCGATTCTAAATGGTTCAATTCATGATAACGGCGGCACGGGAATTTTCCTCGACCAGGTGCCGCATGCGGTCATACGGGGAAATGACATATACAATAACGGATCGAGCGGCATAAGCCTGCAGGCAACCGCCGGGGACTGCAACGGCGTTGTCATAGACCATAATTATATCCACGCTAATGGATTACTGTATGATTCCGTTCCGGGAAACCAGGACGGAATTGATGGCCACACGAACACTGCCGATATGCGGATATACAGCAATATCATATCGGGCAATGGTAACGCAGGCCTTGCGTTTGTGCAGAACAGCTCCGGCAGTGCCTATAACAACATCATACGAAATAACGGCACAAAAAATTCCACCTACAAAAAATACAGGGGCGGGTACTATAATACAGGCACAGGCGCCGTTACATTAAAGAACAATATTTTTGTGGGTAATTACGGCAGTGAAATGTACGGGCAAAGCACCGGGCTGGCAGCAACCGCATCTGACAATAATATTTTTCTGCATGCCGGTAATGGCATAACCAATGAGCCGTTTGCATATAGAAATACAGACGGCACGTCCTACCCTTTGCTGGCGCACTGGCAATACGTATATGGCCAGGACCTGCATTCGGCAGGCGCTGATCCCGGCTTTGTTTCCTCCTCGGATTTCAATCTTCAGGATACATCGCCCGCCATCGACGCCGGAACGCACATTGAGGGAATAACCCGCAATTGCCCGGGCGCCTGCACTGACTACGCCGGCAACCCCGTCTACGGCCTCCCGGACATCGGCGCCTATGAATACCAGCCCCCATACACCATGGGAACCGACGAAGTTTCCACGTCCGCGCCGGTCCGAGTGTATGGCGATGGAAAATTCAGAAACACCTCTGCCCCGGCAGGAGGGGAGACGGCCGATATGTCGGTTGCGATTGCCGGTTCCGATACGCTCGCGTGGCTGGATATTCAAATTACCGACTGGCAGACAGACGGCGCCCGTGCCAAAGCCTGGACAGAGGGCGGGGCCTCTTCTTCAGTCGGCAATACTGTTCATACTATCGGAGATCTCAGGCCG